>JAGXTJ010000001.1 GCA_018333655.1 Bacillota bacterium
CAATCCACGCCCCCGCGCGGGGGGCGACGCGCCGACGGAGCTTCTTGCCCGTGGCCTCGGTGTTTCAATCCACGCCCCCGCGCGGGGGGCGACGTGCCGGTATCGCGCGGCGGCAGCCACGCAAGGGAGTTTCAATCCACGCCCCCGCGCGGGGGGCGACTGTTAGGGAACGTCGACCGCTGGGTGGTCGGTGAGTTTCAATCCACGCCCCCGCGCGGGGGGCGACTGTTAAGCGAGGGGGGATAGGTGAGGTATGACTAGTTTCAATCCACGCCCCCGCGCGGGGGGCGACGTGCGGTATCTTGAGCTAGAGCGGTGAGGGGGAGGGTTTCAATCCACGCCCCCGCGCGGGGGGCGACAGGCGGCGCATGGCGCGACAGGAACTGGAGGCCAGTTTCAATCCACGCCCCCGCGCGGGGGGCGACAGTATGCGCTAAACAGCTAGCAAATAGCTAGCTTCTATACGCATGTAGTGCGAACCTGCGTTTTTGCCTGTGTATTTCAGCTTGCTTCACATGCCATTAACTGCAACGTGCCGATAGCGCCTGACGTGCGAACCTTGTGCGTTTTCCTGAGCCCTTGAGGTTCGCACTCTAAACGATGAAGGTGTCTTCGGGATCGTAACCCGCCTTTGCACCTACGTGCTCCACCCTACTGTGCCACTTCTTGCCGAGGTTGTAGTACCGCAGGCTGTCCGTATCTGGGTTGATGATTTTTTCAAGAGTGATCCTTAACTTCACAAATTGCTCTGGCTCCAACTGGCATTCGAATACGGAATTTTGCACTCTCTGCCCAAAGTTCACACACTGTTTAGCTACTTGGCGCAAGCGCCGCATACCCTCTTTTGTTGTCGTTTGCACGTCATATGTTATCAGTACCAACACAGCATCGCACTCCTACTTCCAGAAAAATGGCGGGTACTTACCGATATCACCTCTAACATGTCGTGCTAGGAGGAGAGCCTGAGCGTAGGGCAGCAGCCCAACGGGGATCTTTTCACCAAGAATAGGGTGTTGCACCTCTTCTTTCTTGCGTTTTTGCCATGCGTCGATAACAATTTTGCGCGCACCTTCTTTGAGAAACACACCGCCTGCATCTGTAGTTACAAAGTCGTTGGCACACACTTGCTTGCGGTTGATCATACTTAAGGCGAGACGATCAGCTAAGTACGGCCTGAATTCTTCCATTAGGTCAAGTGCAAGGCTTGCGCGCCCTGGTCGGTCGCGGTGAAGGAAGCCCACATACGGGTCGAGGCCGACAGATTCCAGTGCCGAGCGCGCTTCGTGCATCAACAAGCTGTACAAGAATGACAATAGACAGTTGACATTATCGCGAGGGGGCCTTCGACTGCGTCCCTTCATCTGAAAGTCATCTTTTTGCGCCACGATCAAGTGATTGAGTATGCCAAAATATCTCCGCGCGGTGTCGCCCTCGATCCCTCTTACTTCGTCAAGCCCTATTCCCTTGTGCAGTTTGAGCACATTGCGTGCAAAGAGCGCGTGCGCCGCCTGTACGTCTTCTGATTCAGTCACATCTTTATGGTCGCTCAGAAAACGTCGTGAAACCGCTCGGCAATTAACTATTTTCCCCATGACAAACATCCCAGCTAGCTCCGCGGACCTTGTTTCAGAATCTGCCCAGCGGTATTGTTCTCGTCGTAAGAGGACATTGCCCCTTGGGGAGCCTTGAACTGTGGCATGATGACGACCGTGCTCCGTAAGAAAGGATACTGTGACTCCTTTTTCGCAACACAGTCCGAGCAGGGCGGGACTAGCTCCGACATAGCCAAAAGTTACTATTCCCTCAAGATAATGTACCGGCACGCGAAAAGCCTCGTCTTGATCAACCCGCACGACCACGTTTTCGCCGTCCCGTGACAAGTATGCGTCCGGGTTTGTCACATAGAGTACGTTCAGCATTTTTCGCACAACTATACCTCCCTTGCAGAACACTGGGCCGCCAGACTAGGGTACTCACTGTATGATCGTCCTCTGCATCACTTGGCAATGCTAGTTCTTGGTGGCATCAAGCACAGCAGCCGCCAGATAAGCGTCAATCTTGTGCTGATTAGCGCCAAGTTTCGGTAGACAAATCGCAGAAAGCGAGCAATTTTGACACTTCGCGCTTCGCATCGGCGCAGGCGTTCGACCCATGCGGTAATAATGGTGCATAGCGGTCGCTAGGGTATGTACACGTTCACGCAGGTCGCTGCTAAATTTGACGACATGGCGACGCTTAGTTTCGCCATAGTATAGATGGCCGTCTGCGATAGACAGCGCAAGCATTTCCTCTAGGCAGATGGCTTGTGCGCAAAGCTGAACCATATCGCAATCATCTTCTTTTGGTTTGCCCCTCTTATACTCCACTAGATTGTATTTGCCATGCTCTTTTCCGTTATGAACCTCTAAGACATCGGCCACACCATACAATCCGAGCGAGCATGAGGATAAGGAGACACTCCGCATGGTCTTAAATGGATTTCGGGATTCAATAGCGTGAGGGTTGTCGACTCTCTCGTGCATTGCCGTTCCTGCTGCTGTCCACAGGTTGTCGACCCATTGCGCCTCCAAATGAATTAATCCCCATTGGCGCGCACAATAGGCGAAATGCTGAATGCCGGACAATGGCAAGAACTCGTCTTCGTTATATGGACCCATCAGGCTATATTTCGTGCATTACTACGCCTGAGGGAATAGCAGTGGCATTTATACTGACGATGTAATCTCTGTACGAGCGCGCGGGGAAGTCTCTGTTTTTGCGAGTTACTTCAATCAAGTCAAAGAGCCTGTATGCAGGGGCACACCCTAAGGCAGTGTCATGCTCGAAGATAATGAGTTTGCGAGCCGCCATCTTGCCGCGAGCGGCTGAACGGTCGTGATCAAACATATTCATCAGCGCTTTCCACAAGAGATCTAGATCGCGCATGTTGAAAGCCGTCTTTGCAGCTAAGTGCGCAGAGATGAAACCCTCCACTCGGTACAATGCGTAAGGCACGATATGCTTGCGTCCCATCTCGCGGTCTTTCTTGGCTGCGTCGCGCTCGCTGGTCACAGCCATTCGCGTGATAGTAATTTCCTGCTGCACGATAGGGTCAATGCTGCGAGCAAATGATAACTGAACGGGGCCCCGCACCTGGCCGCAGTTCACCTCAGTGGACATTACGGCTCCGAAGGTGCGCACATCGAAGAAGTTTTGACACATAAAGGCAGTCACGGCCTCGGCGTCCTTCTTTTCTTTCGGCAACTTCTTGTCAGCAGTATTTGGCTCGAGTTTCAATGCTGAGTATGCCTTGCGATGCTGAGTATTTAAAACGGCACTTTCACGCACGTAAATATCGTAACCGTCGCTACCACACATGGCGACATCGATATAGTTTCGAATCTTCCGCTTTAGGCAAACGTCGGTTACTATGCCGTGCCCAGTTTCAACGTCAAGGCGGGGCATATTGCCGGCATCTGGGTCACCGTTCGGATTGCCGTTTTCGACATCAAACAACAATACAAACTCATACCTCTTGTTGACAACTTCCATCATCACTCTACACTCTCCTTCTTTTCGCTCTTAACATATAGAGCGTTGCGCTGCTGATAGTACCCGAGAATAAACTGCCCCTGGCCATCAAGCCCTAAATGGGAAGGGAAACGATTGATTAAGGACACGATACCCCCAATTCTTCGATCCATGGCTTGCCCGTATTCGGCCTTAGCAACATGGTGCTGCGCCAGCCTGAGCAAAATGGGGAACACTGAATTCGGAGAGGCTGACGCAGAACCGAAATATCTATCGCGGATAGTGGCATTGATGCCCGGATTAGCGTCAGTTTGTGCCTTTTCTAGTACGGCAAAGAGCCGGCCGAGGAGATAACCCTCATTGCGTGACTGTTCGTTCAGAGACATCGTAAACTGCACCTCACTTCCTTTGTTACTTGACCGATACTTTCGTGCGAGATAGGCCTTAATGACGGACACGCGTACGTAATTTACTTCGCGATCAGCTCGTATGCGCGTAATCATGGCGCTATAAACCGCTGTAGGATATGGGGCACCAGTGAGAATGGCGCGCATAAGAACTCCGCCAAGCAGAGGAGATATCCGCTTGCTATCTTTTAGGGGTGCAGCCTCTTTCAGAATGAGGCTAATGGGCACGACGTCCGGATTTGTAGTGAACGTTTTCTCTAGTGCCATGTCGCAATGATGACGTCCTATGAGCTCAATAAAGCTGCCATAGTTGTTAGCATGACAAAACCTCACCGCCAGACGGCTAGCATTAGGAGCAAGCCCGAGGATATAGAACATTGCGCCATACCTAAGGCCGTCGCTCCCTTCTAGCAAGGGCTTGCCCGCACGAATCCTCTGCAATATGTCGTAAACAAGCTTAGTAGTCTCAGGGTCCTGGCGAAGCTGCCCGGCTGTAGTGTCTCCGCCATCGTCCTCTGCATAGATCGAAGGGTTGAGCAGGGCAGTCAACAAGTCTTCCTCACGTCCGCCTCCATGCACCTCTGCCCACAGCACAACTGTGGCGTCGCCAATCCTTACGCGGTGCTTCTCACTGCTCAACAGATGATTCAGAGCTGTAGTGTATCCAAACGCTGCCTCTTCGCTAACGGGCGAGTTAAAGCTTTGCTCTTTTCCGTAGGAAGTAAAAGCAGGCTTGTTGAATGAGACTAGGGCAGCCCCCGAAGACTGCGCTCCCGTAACCCCTTTGATGCTAGAGTGTAGGCGAGCCAGCGGTGCTGTTTTGCCAGTCACCAAACACTGGCCGTGCACCAGAGAAGTGCGCACGTCATTATGTCGATGCCACACCGCAATGACACTCGCTTGCTCATGCAGGTAACCCGCTCTGTCGCGTAAACGAAATACAATGGTCCCCCCCTCTGCCAAACTTTCGGCATGACGTGCCACCACTGGATGAGAGAGCGCCTTTTCAGGTTGCCAAGCTCGCAAGAATAGAAGTAAGGCTAGCGCTCCCTGTTCGTCAACTGCCGAGAGAAGTCGCTCATGAAGGGCCACAAAAGCCGCAAAACAATCGCGAACGCGCGCCTCTTTTTTGCCTTTTTGCCCTAAGCCTAAGACATACGAACAGTTGTCTGCCATAAAATTAGCGCTGATGGCTATGGTACGCTTTTGTTGCGCGGGTACATCTATAGTACGTGTGACTAACTTGCCACGCCGCTCTACGCGTAAATCGAGAATGTCAACTAGCTCCCCCTCTGGTGACAACAAAATACCGTGCCCTACCTTGGCCTTGCTTAAGCCTGGCCTACTGATACTAGAGTCCGGGTCAGCTAGCAGTGTTTCATAATGTCGGTAGAGCGCGCTAACAATCATGCGAAGTCACCCCCTTGTTAAGGCTTGGCACGCTGATTACCCCGTCCACCATAGCGGCTCGAAAAAAAATAGCATTCATGTCATTATCGTGGTCTATGTCGTGCAACATCCACCCGATATCCTTTTCACCCTTGTGTACCGACAACGGGGTTACCTCATGCTCCTCAAGAAGGCGGAACATAGCCGGAAACTCCCGGCAGCCTAAGTAGGGCTGCTGGAAGCATTGTCCTTGCCGTGCACGCCTAGTGACTATGGCAAAGTGCTTATCAGCACTATCATTAGGTCCTGCAGATGGCGTCATCTCAAAATGCGCCCGAATGACATAGGCAACATTACGCAACAAAAGTGTCGCCCTCTGTTCGCGCTCATCGGCGGCATATTGGCACAAAGTCGTCGGAGACCCATGCATAGCCTGCCGTACTAACGACGGAAGAATTTTACCCTCAACTTCATTTCGCCGCAGATTGTCGAATCTTATTTCGTTCAACACATGGATTTCATCTATCACCCACTTAATGGACGGTTTCCAATGAATGGCCTCGAGAATGCCACGTGCCGAGGACGGGGTAATGACGTCATAACTAACGCGCTCCACCTTCATTTCTGGTCGCGTAAAGCAAGCGCGCTCACCCCACACCAACAGGCGTATTCCGTGTCCCATAGTCGCTTCCCTCCTTACTACACCATCAAAGTGTCCTGCAAAAATGCACTCTCTGCCAGGGGCTTCAACCCAATTTCTACGCAGTAAAACTCCTTCATAACCTCCTCTCGCAAAACAAAATACGTTTCCCCTACCGAGACTAATGCGTTACTGTGTATTAGCTCCTTAAACTCGCCGACATACACCTCCACTCCATAGCGTTGTAACTTTCTCGCGAAAGTGCCAGGAAAACGACTTTGTTCGGCCGTAGCCAGGGCTTGTTTACATACATCATCCCAGGGGATGAGGACAGTATGCGTGTCATTGTCAATTAGACTAAATTTCTCGGCCACCGTTCTAAAAGGGAAACATAGTTTCCGTTCTTGCTCCCTAATTTCTGCAAGTATTTTCTCCTTGTCCAGCTCGGCATCGTCTATTTCATAAAGCAACGAGAAGTAATCTCGAATGCTTCTCGCATGCAAGGGGTCTTCGTGCATATCCATAACAACACCCCCGAGCGAGGCTGTGCGTTGGAGCCAACCCTTAGGCATGCCATGCTTGTCTGGCCAAAAAACGTACACTTGACCCTCTGGCAAACGACCTTCTCGGTTACAGCGACCGGCAGCCTGCGCGATGGAGTCTATGCCAGCCATACTTCTATACACTACAGGAAAATCGATGTCTACCCCTGCTTCAATGAGCTGTGTCGAGATCACCCTACAAGTCTGACCGTTTTTAAGCCGGTCCTTAATCGCCTGGATCACTGTCGTCCTATGCGCTGGACACATACGCGTACTAAGGTGAAAATTATGGTCCCCCTGTAACATTGCGTGTAGCAGCCGAGCGTGTTTTTTGGAGTTAACAACACACAAGACTTGGTGTTGCTCAGACAACCGCAACGCTAAATCAGAATCAGACAGTTCGCCAAGATTTTGCACGCGGACTCGTTTGAAGTGGTCGTATAGATCGCTCGGATCACCTATTATTTCCACAGGGACCAGCGAGGCTGGCAAGAGGCTCTTAATGGCGGGCTGTGTCGCGGTACAGAGGACCACCGTCGCCCTATAATTGGTCACCAACTCAACTATAGCGCTGAGACATGGTTTGAGAAAGCCTGTCGGAATCATCTGAGCTTCGTCGAGTACAATCACGCTGTTGGCAATGTTGTGCAATTTCCTGCACCGTGAACTACGAGAAGCAAAAAGTGACTCAAAGAATTGTACGTTAGTAGTCGCTACTATGGGCATATCCCAGTTCTCCGTCGCCAAGCGTAGTTTTTGCAGCCCGTCATCCGTGTTCTCTGTAGCCATTTCCCTACTAATGGTTTGGGGATACGAAAAATTGCTGTGATGCTCGAGGACATTATCGCTCCCGAGAATTGCTTTGAATATAGCTGCATTCTGCTCAATGATACTAGTGTATGGCATAACGTAGATAATGCGCCGCATCTCATGTGCGACTGCATGCCTGAGCGCGAAACTAAGCGACGAGAGAGTCTTGCCTCCGCCAGTAGGGACTGTCAAGGTGAACAGACCAGGTTTATCTGGCGCCTTTTTTCTACATGCAGAAAGTATCTCTGCTCTCTTTATGTTAACTGGGCTGTTCGAAGCCTTGCAGCACATGTCCTGGAGGTGTGCGTCAAGTTCCCTTGACAGATTCTCAAGCGAAGAGGAAGGCTGACGCAGCGCAGCCTTCGAAGCACTAAGCGCTTTTTCAGTATCGAGATAGTCTGCGTCTACAAGGCAAGAGTATATAAATCTTATAAGAAACTGAACGCTAAACCCTGCACCAGCAACTGTTTTTATTGGAGGTATCGCTAATTTCACCGGTAATAATGGCAGAACCTCGGCCAGAAAGGCACTATAGTCTGGCAGTTCCTTCTTCATGCGCACCATGAGGCCAGTGTCATCCGCTTCGCTGCCCCAATCTGGCAATCCCGAATGGTGTCCGGCTACTGCATAGGCCAATAAATGCCCTACATTTCCATACCGCACTTTCGCCTCTACAGCACCTGCTGTCGAGTGGTCCACTTTGATGTTACTGCCCGCGAGGCGAGCTTGAAACTCGGATGAGTACTTGCCTACATCGTGTAATAGTGCTGCCACATAAGCTAATTGACCGCCGCCAAAGGCATCCGCTAGGCTCTGCGCGGTAATCGCAGTATCCGCTAAGTGCTCACTAAGCAGATGCCAAGCCGAAGATTCTGTTGCTTTGCTTGAATGTGCATAATATGGCAAGGCGATCCCCCCCCCTCGTCAATTGCGCATCAGTCCCCTTTCACACCATGATAACCCAACACGCGGAAATTTTCCATATCTAATTTTCGCTAAAATGTCACACATGACACTGCGCTAGCAGAGTACTGATGACGCTCGTATAAATAAAAAAGGCGTGACCACTTGGTCACGCTTATGACAAATCCACACAATATCTATAGAGTTATTGACTATGTCGGATGTTGAGGAGGGCTAATTCTGCGGCACTACCTCGAGAATGCTTGCCCAGAGGGCATCTACTCCGCTTTTCGCCTGGGACGAGGTTATAATGAGCTGCTCTTCTTTAAGGTCGAGAAACTTAAGCAATTTATGCATGTGCGCGCGTTGCTGCGAGCGCGCGACTTTATCTGCTTTAGTGGCGACCACCCGAAAGGGTAGCGCGCTCTCTCTAATGAGTCTATGAAAGAGCACGTCGTCGTGCGACGGCTCATGGCGAAAATCTACGAGTTGTAGTACGAGACGTATTTGTCGGCGCATAGTGAGGTAGTCGTAGAGCCGCTCACGCAGGGCAGCACGCTCTGACTGCGGAATTTTAGCATAGCCATAGCCGGGGACGTCTACGAGGTAGAATAGCTCATTGATGCGGTAAAAGTTGAGGAGACGTGTCTTGCCGGGGCGTGAGCTAATGCGAGCAATAGCTCGCCTGCCAAGCATCGCATTGACCAGGGAGGACTTACCGACATTGCTCCGCCCGAGAAGCACTATCTCGGGCAGGGCATCGGTCGGCATGTGAGCCAGGCGCAGCGCGGAAACGATCATTTCGGCCGAGGTGACCTTAAGCATCGAGTATCACCGCAGGGACTAGGGCCGCCGCTAATACTTCAGACATATTCTCTACCAGCTGCACGTCAAGGCGGCGCAGCACGTTTTTGGGCACTTCGTCAAGGTCGCGCTTGTTGTCTTTAGGCACTAAGACTACTTTAATCCCCGAGCGATGCGCGGCCAGGAGTTTTTCCTTGAGCCCCCCAATGGGGAGCACTCTCCCCCGCAGGGTAATTTCCCCTGTCATGGCTACATCTTTGCGCACTGCTCGTTTGGACAGAGCCGAGGTTAAGGCGGTAGCTAGGGTAATGCCGGCGCTAGGGCCGTCTTTAGGGATAGCCCCCTCGGGCACGTGCACATGAATGTCGCAGTGCTGGTAAAAATCTTGCTCGATGCCAAGATCGGCTGAGCGCGAACGCACGTAGCTGTAGGCGGCCTGCGCACTCTCGCGCATGACTTCACCGAGTTGCCCCGTGAGTATGAGGTTGCCCTTGCCGCTCATCACCGTAACCTCGATGGTCGCGGTGTCACCACCTGACTCGGTCCACACCAGCCCGGTCGATATACCCACCTCATCATGCTGCTCGGCGGGGTTAAACCTGTAGCGAGGCGCACCCAAGAAAATGTGCGCATTAGCTGCAGTGACAGTGGTGTGTTTGCTTTGGCCCGAGACGACTTCTTTAGCAATTTTACGGCAAATGGTCGCCATCTCACGTTCAAAGTTGCGCACTCCTGCTTCACGAGTATACTCGTTAATTATCTTGCGGATGCCGACCTCGCTAAATGACAACTGCGCGGCAGTAAGCCCATGGGCGGCAAGGGCCTTAGGTATGAGGTGCCGCGTGCCTATGCCAAGCTTCTCTTCTTCGGTGTAGCCAGAGATGTAGATGATCTCCATGCGGTCTAGAAGAGGGCGCGGTATATTGTAGCGTGAATTGGCGGTGGTCAAAAAAAGCACTTGCGAAAGGTCGAAGGGCATTTCGACGAAGTGGTCGGCGAAAGTGCTGTTTTGCTCCGGGTCGAGCACCTCGAGCAAGGCTGCCGAGGGGTCGCCACGAAAATCTGTGCTCATCTTGTCGATTTCGTCGAGGAGAAAGACGGGGTTACGCGTCTTGGCCTGCCTGAGACCTTGAATGATGCGCCCGGGCATGGCACCCACATAGGTGCGGCGATGCCCGCGAATTTCGGCTTCGTCCCGCACACCACCAAGTGACATGCGCACAAAACTGCGGTTTAGCGCTCGGGCTACTGAACGCGCTAGTGAGGTCTTGCCCACACCGGGTGGCCCCACCAAGCAGAGGATAGGCCCCTTTAAGGTGTGCGTCAACTGGCGCACCGCGAGATACTCGAGGATGCGCGTCTTTACTTTTTCTAGACCGTAGTGGTCTTCATGCAATATTTCTTCAGCCGCTTTTATGTTGAGAGAGTCTTCGGTCATGACTCCCCAAGGCAGGGAGAGCACCCAATCTAAGTAATTGCGCACCACCACGGCCTCAGCCACTCCAGGGGGCATACGCTCTAAGCGGTCTATTTCTTTGGCGCACTTATCAGCTACTTCTTCTGGCAACTTTAAACTAGCCACTTTTTCGCGCAACTCTTCTGACTCAGTGCTCCGCTCATCCTTACTGCCTAATTCCTTTTGAATGGCCTTGATTTGTTCCCTTAGGTAGTACTCGCGCTGGTTTTTCTCCATCTGCTTGCGCACCCGATTACTTAAACGGCGGTCAATCTCTAAGATTTCTATTTCCCGCGCGATAAGCTCGCGCAGCTTCTCCAGCCGCTCTTTGACATTGTAGGCGGCTAGGATACTCTGCTTATCTTCGATACTGAGGTTAAGATGCGTTACTATGGAGTCGGCCAGGTAGCCTGGCTCATCGATGGCGCTAATGGTGGCCAGGACTTCGGGGGGTGTCTTCTTGCCCGCCTTGACATACTGCTCAAAAACCTCGAGCACATTTCTGTGTAGGGCCTCCATGTACACAGTTGCTTCGGCCTGGTCGAGAATGATGTTGACCTCTGCTACCATGTAGGGCTCGGTGTTGACCATGGAGACGATACTGGCACGGCTCTTGCCCTCTACCAAGACCCTGGCGGTGCCGCCAGGCAAAGTTATGACTTGTTTTATTACTGCTAAAGTAGCCACAGGGTTGAGCTCAGCTGGAGTCGGCTCCTCGAGGCTGATATCAGTCTGGGTAGCCAACAATATCTCTCCGCTGCCGCTCATGGCCGCGTTAACGGCATTAATCGAGCGCTCGCGCCCAACGTCTAGATTTACGATACTGTGAGGAAAAACCATGTAGCCCCGTAGGGGCAAAACCGGAAACATCGCTAAGTTACCTTCCAAGCGTTTCTTACCTCCTGAATTACCTGTATGACCTTAGACCCTAGTGTAAGAATAGTATACGCCACAAAAAAAATACCCGCTAGTGCGGGCAGTGTATCGCCGGAACTAAATCTGCCGCAAGCGCCACCCGTTCCGTCAAACAATGCTCTAAGGCCTCTCTGATATGTCTGATAGGTACAACTTCTAATGCTTTCAAGTTGGCAAAGCTCTCCTGCCAGTTGTCATAGGGGATAAGCACTTTTTTGACACCTGTTAGACTGGCCGCCTCTAACTTGGCGGCGACACCCCCCACTGGCTTGACTAAGCCCCGCACCGAAATCTCGCCGGTCATAGCCACCAAGTTATTGACAGGGAGTTGCTTAACCGCTGAATAGATGCCTATGGCCATGGCTAGGCCTGCTGAGGGGCCGTCCACGGGTGTGCCACCCGGAAAATTGATATGTATGTCAAAGCCCCTCGGGTCAACATCTAAGAGACTCTTGAGCGCGGTCAGCACCGTGTCGACAGAGCTTAAGACCATGCTCCTCCTTCTAATGAGGTGGGTGCTGGTGCCGATTTCTTCTTCCTCGGCAATGCCAGTCACTTTGATAGTGCCAGCCCCCCCTGTAGCAGATGCTGCCACCTCGAGCTCTAGCAGTGTACCTAGCGCTGGCCCAAATACGGCTAGACCATTGACGGCCCCCACTTGGGCAAAACTCGGAATCTTAGGTTCATGACGTGGGGTGCAATTGGTAGAGTTAACTACCCATTCGATATCTGCCGCGCCTAGATGGGTGCGGCCCTCCCCACCAGCCACTCCGGCAGCAATTTGGATAATATTTACGGCCTCGCGCCCATTGTGGGCATAGCGCGACAGCAGGCTACAGGCCTGGTCATCTAGCTCGATGCCGACACGGGTAGCGGCATTGCGCGCAATTTGGCCAAGCTGCTCGCTCCGCAGGGGACGAAAGAAAATTTCTAGGCAACGTGAGCGTATGGCGGGAGATATACACTCTGGCGAGCGAGTAGTTGCCCCTACCATGCGAAAGTCAGCCGGTAGACCGCGTTGAAAAATATCGTGGATATGGCCTGGGATATTGTTATCTTCAGAGGAATAGTAAGCGCTCTCCAGAAACACCTTGCGGTCTTCCAGCACTTTGAGCAACTTGTTCATCTGTACGGGGTGGAGCTCCCCAATTTCATCGATAAAAAGCACTCCACCGTGCGCCTTAGTGACGGCACCGAGTTTAGGTTGGGGGATGCCAGCCATGCCAAGAGGCCCGGCTCCCTGGTAGATGGGGTCGTGTACCGAGCCGATGAGCGGATCGGCAATCCCCCGCTCATCGAAGCGGGCGGTGGTGGCGTCGAGCTCCATAAAAATTGCGTCGCGCGAGAAAGGGGAACCAGGTGTACGCTTGGCTTCCTCTAAGACGAGACGAGCGGCAGCTGTTTTACCCACGCCAGGGGGGCCGTAGATGATGACATGTTGGGGGTTTTGTCCGCACAAGGCTGCCCGCAAGGCCTTTATGCCGTCGCCCTGCCCTACTATGTCGGCAAAAGAGGATGGACGAGTCTTCTCGGCCAGTGGTTCAGTAAGAGCGATCTTGCGCAACTTACTTAACTTCTCCACCTCGCGGCGCGACTCTTTTTCTATAGCCACTTTGTTGCCTTGCTGTGAGCGTAACAGGTTCAGAAAGTACAGCCCTATAACCACCGCGAAAAATACTTGCACTACATAAAATACACCGCCCATGTTCACATCCCTCACCTCGCTCATAGTGTGTACTCGAGGTGAGAAAAACAAACATGGACGGCTTGGCGATTCTTAGGCAGTAACTTCCTTTTTCCGGCGGGGCTTGGTGCTCTCAGTCAGCAAAAGAGGCGGTTCGCTCTTAGTTATGGCTTCTTCAGTTATGACGCACTTTTTGATATCGGTGCGCGATGGAGCCTCGTACATAACGTTGAGCATGATCTTTTCCATGATGGCGCGCAGTCCGCGTGCTCCGGTGTTGCGCTTGATGGCTTCGTGAGCAATAGCCCGCAAGGCTTCGGTTTTGAACTCGAGGTCTACCCCATCATAGTCGAGTAGCTTCGTGTACTGCTTGACTAGGGCGTTCTTAGGCTCTGTCAGCACTCGTACCAACGCGTCTTCATCGAGACGGTCAAGCGTGGCCACGACGGGGATTCGCCCAACAAACTCAGGTATCAGGCCAAACTTGAGCAAATCACCCGGCAAGACTTGCCGCAAAAGCTCCCCAATAGGGGTTTCTGCCCGTGACTTTACATCCGCGCCAAAACCCATGGCCCTCTTACCGATACGGTTCTCGATTATTTTTTCTAAACCGTCAAAAGCTCCACCACAGATAAAGAGAATGTTAGTCGTGTCAATCTGCAAGAACTCTTGGTGTGGGTGTTTGCGGCCACCCTGCGGTGGAACACTAGCTACCGTACCCTCGAGAATCTTAAGCAAGGCCTGTTGCACGCCTTCGCCCGACACATCGCGAGTAATGGAGGGATTGTCTGACTTACGGGCGATTTTGTCGACCTCGTCAATATAGATAATCCCCTTTTCCGCGCGTTCAATATCGTAGTCAGCGTTCTGAATGAGTTTAAGCAAGATGTTCTCTACATCTTCGCCTACGTATCCTGCCTCGGTGAGTGAAGTCGCGTCGGCAATGGCGAAAGGAACGTTCAAGATTTTAGCCAGACTGTGTGCCAAAAGCGTTTTACCTACACCGGTCGGCCCAATAAGCGCGATATTGCTCTTAGTGAGCTCGACGTCATCGCCTTTGCCAGGTGTGGCGTAGATACGCTTGTAGTGGTTGTACACTGCCACGGCCAAAATGCGCTTGGCATCCTCTTGCCCAATAACCCACTGATCAAGAAATTCCTTAATGATATGGGGTTTGGGCACCTCTTTGAGCTCTACATCTTGGCCCTGCTGAGATTCTTCTTCGACAATCTCCATGCACAGCTCAACGCATTCGTCACATATATAGACGCCAGGTCCTGCAATCAGTTTTTTTACTTGTTCTTGTGCCTTGCCGCAAAAGGAGCACTTGACGGCGTTTCTATCATCGAACTTACCCATGAAACGACCTCCTTTGGCTACTTCTTGCGCTTCTCTAAGACTTCATCCACCAGGCCGTACTCTTTGGCCTGCAGAGCAGTCATCCAGTAGTCGCGGTCAACGTCCTTGGCAATCTTGTCTAAGGGTTGCCCGGTGTGGTGAGAAAGAATCTTATTTAGCGATTCACGCATACGCAAGATTTCGCGCGCCTGTATTTCTATATCTACCGCTTGCCCCTGCGCGCCGCCGTGTGGTTGATGTAGCATTACCCGCGCATTTGGCAGAATCATACGCTTTCCGGGTGCGCCCGCAGCGAGAAGCACCGCGCCCATGCTTGCCGCCATACCAATACAAATGGTGCGCACGTCGGACTTGATGAATTGCATGGTGTCATAAATTGCCAGACCAGCATCGATGTGACCGCCTGGACTATTGATGTATAGATCTATATCTTTGCTCGGGTCATCGCCCTCAAGATGCAAGAGCTGCGCCACAACAAGGTTGGCCACATGGTCGTCGATGGCGCTGCCGAGAATTATGATGCGATCTTTGAGTAGCCGCGAAAAGATATCGTAGCTGCGCTCCCCACGACTGGTTTGTTCTACTACAAAGGGAATCAATCCCATAACGGCTTACCTCCTAGTTATCTTTGTTTTCTTTGACCACGGCCATACTTACGAGATGGTCGATGGTCTTGCCAGTGATTATGCTAGCACGCACGGCCCCCAGTTGCCCGCGCTGCAGAAGAAACTTCTCTACCTCTGCGGCACTTTGCTTGTAGGCCTGGCCCATTTCTTCTAAATGAGTGTAGAGTTCGGCATCAGAGACTGTAATGTCTTCGAGCTCGCCTACCTTGTCAATAACGAGGCGCGTCTTAACTCTATTCGTCGCTGACTCTCTAAAGTCCTCTCGGAACTCATCTTTATTTTTGCCAAGATAAGACAGATATAGTTCTAATTTCAATTTGCTGCGCGAAAGATTCTGCTCCATATCTTCGACCATGGAGTCCATCTCTTCTTCGACTAGGACGGGAGGTATGTCGAAAGAAGTGCTCGCTACAACTTTAGCCACAACTTCGTTTTCTATACGTCTCTTAGCATTATTTTCTGCCGACTGCAGCAGCTTGCCGACGATTTCTGCCCGCAGTGAGGCGAGAGTTTCGTGCTCGGAGATCTCTTTGGCAAACTCGTCATCTAGCGCTGGCAGTTCTTTACGCTTAATGTCGTGCAGAACAACCTCAAAGACTGCCTCCTGCGCGGCTAGGTCTTCGTTGCGATACTCGGCGGGGAAAGTTACCTCGATGTTACGTGTTGCGCCACGCTCCATACCTACTAGCTGTTCTTCAAAACCAGGGATGAAAGCACCCGAACCAATTTCAAGCGCATGGCCAGTGGCCGTGCCACCATCGAAGTAAACGCCGCCTACGCTGCCCTTGTAGTCAATGATGGCTGTATCGCCCACGGCTAGGGGGCTATCAGTAACATCAACTAGGCGCACATGGCGCTCCGCCAACTTCGTCAGCTCTTTTTCTACCTGCTCTTCACTCACCTCGACTACGGGCTTATCTATGATTACGCCCTTGTAGTCTTTTACGATTATTTCGGGCAAAAGTTCCACCACGAACTTAACTTGGGCAGCCTCGCCGCGAGCGAAATGAACAACTGTTACTTCTGGGCGGGCGATAGGCTTGACCTTTGTCTCTGCCAACACGCGCTCGTAGGCCGGCGGCAAGAGAATGTCTAAGGCATCGTCGTGCAAGACCTCACTGCCGTAGCGAGCCTCTAGAATGTGCACTGGCACTTTGCCCTTGCGAAAACCGGGCATGTTGACCTTGGCGACAACTTTCTTGTAAGCACCCTGTAGAGCGGCCGCTACCTCGCTCTCGTCAATGGTGACCTCAATCTGTAGTTTGTTGTTGTCTAACTGAAGCAGTTCTGTTTTCAAACGCATAGTCCTCCTCAACGTGAATATGTTCCTAGGTGAAGCCTAGATTGACCACTACATTATAGCATAAAAAAAGCTTACCACAATGGTAAGCAAGGCATACGAAAAGACCCGAAAAGACGGCTGGTTTGCCAAAAAAATTTGGAGCGGAAGAAGAGATTCGAACTCTCGACCCTCGCCTTGGCAAGGCGATGCTCTACCGCTGAGCTACTTCCGCATATTCTCGCCCGCTGTGGATGTCCCTATTCCCGGTTCCCACTTCTAACTTCCCTAAATCTAACTTCCCTAAATCTAACTTCCAACTTCCAACCTCTAACCTCTAGTCAAAGTGGCGCGCCCGGCAGGATTTGAACCTGCGACCACCGGATTCGTAGTCCGTTACTCTATCCAGCTGAGCTACGGGCGCATTTTGGGGTGGATAATGGGACTTGAACCCACGGCCCCCAGATCCACAATCTGGTGCTCTAACCAACTGAGCTATATCCACCATGTTGACGAAGTTTATTGTAACAAAAATTGAATGACTGCGCAAGCCATCATTTCTGCATTGCCTGTTGCTCTTAAGGCAAACTTCTGTCGCGGATGGCTCTGCCCTAGGCCTCTTCCCCGAGCAAACGCCTAAATTCCTCGCAGCGCTTGACGAGGTCGTCGTAGGAACCTGAGTCTTCGACACGCCCATCTTTAAGCACAATTATTTTGTCTGCCCTGCGCAGGACTTGTGGGCGGTGCGATACGACTAGGTATGTTCCGCGGGATTCCTCGCCAAAGAGACTGCGCCACAAATTCTCCTCTGTCCGAACATCAAGGGCGGAAGACAGGTCATCAAAGACCAATAGCTCCGGTTGGTGGATAATGGCACGTGCGGCTGCGACTCGCTGCACCTGCCCACCCGACAACTTAACGCCCCGCACACCCACAATGGTATCAAGGCCCTCGGTCAAAGCGGCGAGGTCGGTGCTAAAGTCAGCCTTACGCAGGGCCTGGCGCAAGTCATCATCAGAAAACTTACCCCCCATGGCTAGATTATCTCGCAAGGTGCCGCTAAAGAGGATAGGCGATTGTCGTACATAGGCCACATTGGGTGGCACAAGCACTTCGTTTGGCACGGTGACCGGCTGCTCGTTCCAGTAAACCGCGCCGTTGCCTGGCAATTGTCCGAGAATGGCTCGGAGTAGGGTAGTCTTACCACTGCCCATGCGCCCTGTGATAGCCACGAGCGAACCAGCTGCAATATCAAAGGAGATATTTGTGACCCCGGTTGCGCTTTGCGGATAGATGTAGGACAGCCCTTTGACCGCAAGCGTCTGCAACGGAACACGAGAGCGCTCCGTTACTTTTGCCTCTCGCTGCCAGTGCTCTGTGCGCGTAAGCTCAGAGATTTTGTCTTCACACAGTGCCGCGAGCCGCCTCACGGCAACATTGCCCTGCTGAATAAAGGCGACAAAGTAACCGTAAAATTCTACAATACCAGTCACGCTATCTAGGTAGCTGACGAACAGGGCAAAATCACCCACCGTAAAACTTGTGCCCCCCAGCTCTCTTCCGGCCACCCACAGAATGGCCGCGCTGCCAATACTAAAGGTGCCGTTAGACAAGAATTCAAGCCCATGATTATACTTGCGTTCGCGTAAGGCCAGTGTTGCACGTGTGGTATTGAGTTCACGCAAGCGATTTGCCGCCCTATCTTCGGCTTGGGCCATCTGCAGAGACTGTATGGCGGAGAACACTTCCCCCATGACCCCTGTTACCCGCGCTGCAGCGTCCCGCGTAGCGACGCGATACTTCTCTAAAGCTTGCGAGGCAATATTGTAGATTACGCCGATGACTAAGAGCGGCAAGAAGACCACGACGGTGACGCGAGCATTGATGCCTGCCAGGATGGCGATAGCCACAACACCAAATAACAGCTCCCCTAGAAAATCGGCGATCCAGCTAACGGTGTACTCAAGGTGAGTGGCATCGTCTCTGATGCTGTCGAGCGCCTCGCCGGGGGGCACACTCAATGAGGCCGCCCCCGGCCGCAAGAAGATTCTGCGCATAACATTGTAGCGCAAGAGCGAACTGGTGTGAAAGCGATGCACGGCATCAGTAGCTGCTCCGGCAGTAATGACTACCACACGCACCAGGGCGTAAGCAAGCATAGCGATGGCAAAGTTTTGTATGGGGGACAAGTAGTCCCCCGCAAAAAGACGATCGAGCGTTTGCCGAAGCAGGAGTGCTGGCAAGAGCGGCAGGGCATGAACACTTGTCCACAGCACAACGTCAAGCAAGTACAGGTAGGGGCGTGCTGCGAGGAGTCGCCATATAACTTTGAGCGCGATCATGTCAGCACCTCCTCTAGCCCAACTTGCTTAAGCCTAGCGTAATGTGAAGCCGGGTTATTCTCAATTTCCTGTCGCTTGCCAAATTCTAGAACACGACCCCCATCGAGCAGCAAGAGGTGATCCACCTGCTCTAAGGTGGCCAGACGATGCGCGATAATGATGCCGGTGCGCCCAGCAAGGAGTCTCTTCAGCGCTCTTCCCACCAGGTTCTCGGTGATAGGATCGAGCTTCGCTGAGGCCTCGTCAAGCACGACTATAGATGGATTGCGCAAAAAGGCACGGGATAGCGCCAATAATTGCCCCTCACCTGCCGACAAACCATTACTTCCAGCCTCCATCATGGTGTCTAGACCCGCCGGCAAGGCTCGATACCAATCCAGCAATCCTAGTTCCGTAAGGATGCCCACTAGGGCCTCATCGCTGTAGGAATGGTCAAAAAAAGTCAGGTTATCGCGCACTGAGGCCTGAAACACCTGCACCTCCTGGCTGACGAAGCTGATGCGCTCCCTGATGGCCTGGACAGACATGGCTGTAGTGGGCACCCCCCCTATCAGCAGCTCGCCGTCAGAAGGGTCATATTGTCGCGCGATGAGGCGAGCAAGGGTCGATTTACCGCTCCCGGTACGCCCTATTACTCCCATGGACTCCCCTCGTGGCAGTGAAAATGAAACTTGGTCGAGAACTAAGGCGTTATCGTCTTCGTAACTAAATACTAGGCTACGCGCATCTACAGGTAGGGCCTCAGCAGGAAGTGATTCCCCGAGTGTAGAGTCAGAGAGCGCCGACAAGGCCAGCAGCTCATTGATGCGGCTTAACGACGCCGTAGCCCGCTGCAGCTCCTGTAGCTGCATACGAATCTGTTGCACAGGTTGCTGAATTAGCTCTGAATAATGAATAATAAGGTAGGCGGTACCGATACTGAGACCTTGGAAACGCCAGAGATAAGCGGCCAAGGCTACCGCTAGCACTTGGTTTACAGCCTGCAGCACGATGGCCACGGACCAAATGGAGGTACTAGCCAAGTATGTCTTGATGAGGTGCGGCAGCCACCCATGAAACTCCGCCCTGAGCCGGCCAAGCATCGCTCCTTGCGCCCCTACACCCTGCATGTCTTCCGTTGTCGACAGTTGTTCTCCTACAAAGCCGTATACCTGTGCGCTCGCCTTGCGTTCCGCCTTAACAATGGGAGCCGTAATCGTCCTCACGCGGTTAATTAACAACAGACTAAGCGCTGTGTACACGGCGAACACCAAGCCAACTAGGTAGTGCTCGCGCCAGAGCAATATGACCGAGCCAATAATAAAGAGGGCGTTTATGACGATATGACGAGTGAAATTGGCCATTAACTCTGCCAGCCGCGTGACGTCGACATCGACGCGCTCGATGAGTGCGCCGGGGCTTGTGCCTTTATGGAAAGCCAAATCTAACCTTAAAACATGGCGCGTAAGATCGTCGCGCAGCTCGTTCGTCGAGGCCCAACCGAGCTTATCGCTGCCATAACGCACTAGCGCGTCGACCAAATTGCCCATTACCGCTACTAAGCCGAGCAACACAATGCCTACTAATATTTGTCTTTCTTCCTGCCCGGCTAAAGACAAATCCAGCACTCTTCGTAGTATTTGCGGGCGCGCTAACTGTGCAGCCAGTGAAAGCAGCATCAGGCTGGCAATGGCTGCTAAACGCCACCTCCACGGCCACAGATATTTCGTTAGTAATTTACTGATGGAATACTTCATGCCAATCCTCCTGCGACAAAGGGGACGGTCCTTTTTGTCGGAGCACACCCTCTTCATCGCTTCGCAAACTCTATGCTGTATAAATTCGCTTTATGCGGCGAGTTTCCTCTAATCTCTTCCCATGCCTGCCAGCAACTCTCTTCCTACCCTAAGCGCAGGGCGACTGCAGCGCTTCATCAGGTCCTGAGCATGGTGGCAACCGCCAAGAATCCCGGGCCCTCCGTGTCGGTGGCGACAGAAGAAGAATGACCTATACTAGATTACTGTGCGGTGCAGTCACAGGGTTGTCTGCACTCGATTTTCTTAACTCCTTAGCACCTTCTCCATCGTCTTGCCCTTGGCCAGTTCATCGACTAACTTATCTAACCAACGCATCTTCTGCACTACTGGGTCGTCGATTTCCTCTACACGAATGCCGCAGATTACTCCCGTTATTTTGTAGGCATTTGGATTGACTTGCGGGGCCTCTGCGAAGAACGTGGCGAAATCAACTTTTTTCTCGACTTGAGCCTGCAAGCTATGCCCGTCGTAGCCCGTCAGCCAGAAGATAACCGCGTCGACTTCTTCTTTGGTACGACCTTTCTTCTCTGCCTTTTGGATGTACATAGGGTAAACGCTAGAAAATGCTATTTTATATATGCGTTCGTTCTTCATCGTCTTTGTCTCCCTTCTTTATTGAAATTCTTTTTCTCGCTTCCCGACAAACGGGACAACTCACTTTGTCGGAACACGCGCTCTTCACCGCTGCGCAAGCCCGTGCTGTACAAATTCGCTTTATGCGGCGAGTTTCCTCTAATCTCTTCCTAAGTCTGCCAATAACTCTCTGCAGAAGTATGTGCAAGTGTACGGTCACCAAGGTTGGTGGCTGTGCCTTGTGGTGTTTAACAACAATAAAGCTCTCTAGGCGAAACCTAGAGAGCCCTGTGTTTAATGGCGTGCCTGGCAGGAATTGAACCTGCGGCCCACTGCTTAGAAGGCAGTTGCTCTATCCCCTGAGCTACAGGCACATGTGACCCTAATATTTTATCACGAATACGGAGAAATTCAAGGCACTAAATTTGGTAACGCAAAAAAATCTACATCCATACTGTCCGGCTTGATGGTGATAATCGCGCCGCTGCGTCCATGTCCCCTTCTGCCGGCAGCGAGGGAGCCGGGATTCACGATTAGTATAGTGCCGTGCCAAAACTTCACCGGCACATGGGTGTGACCAAAGACGACCACATCGACACGCCGTCGCACGCCTTCTTTAATAATGCCCTCGTAGCTGTGTTTAACACCGTAATGATGCCCATGAGCGATAAAAAAACGTTTTCCACAAAGCTCAAGTACTTCGTCGCGAGGGCTATGCTCACGGTCACAGTTTCCCACTACCCCAAAGACAGGCGCGGTGATTAGGCTAGCTAGGCTCCGGCTGTCGCGAAAAAAATCCCCACCATGAATGACTGCCTCGACATCAAGCAAAAATCTGCTGGCTGCCACTAGTGATGGCAGATGCCCATGCGAGTCGCTGACCACGCCTACACGCCATAACTTCTCAGTCATGCCCTGGGGCGAGTAGCGACAACAGGCGCGCTAAGGCCTTAGCACGATGGCTAATCTTATTCTTTTCGGCCAGAGATAACTCGGCCAAAGTCTGCTCTCTCCCGCGCACTAAGAAGAGGGGGTCGTAACCAAAGCCACCCTCGCCGCGCGCTTCCTCGATAATGCTGCCAAAAAGACGCCCCACGGCAAACTGCACCTCACGCCCTGGCATGGCCAGGGCTAGGACACAGGTGAAGTGAGCATATCGCCTGGTCCTCGCCCTCTGCATGGATTTTAAGAGCAAGGCATTGTTTTCGGCATCTGTAGCTAAAGGACCGGCAAAAGTACGCGAATGTACTCCTGGCGCGCCTCCCAAGTAACTGACCGCAAGTCCCGAATCGTCGGCTAAGGCCGGCAAACCTGTAGCCTGCATAGCGGCTACGGCCTTGAGGGAGGCGTTGGCGAAGAAACTTTGGCCAGTCTCTTCTACCGACCAAGTGGGATAGTAACTCGTGATAGGAGTCACGGTCATGCCTGTGGGGGCTAAAACACCCTCTATTTCGCGCAGCTTGCCAGCATTGCCGCTAGCTAGAACTAATTGTTTGATATATTTCATACATTTTTACTCTTGACACGCACAGCGATGCCTTCTAGGGCCTGCACTTGCCGGCGAATAATATCGGCAATGCCCGTTTCGGCAAGACCAAGGAGGGCGTAGAGCTCCTCTTTACTAAAGGCAAATTCTTCGCCACTGCCCTGTACTTCGACAAACTTACCGCTTCCGGTCATGACTACGTTCATATCGACAGCTGCGGCAGAGTCCTCGGTGTAGCAAATGTCAAGCATAGGCACACCGTTCACGATGCCCACACTGACCGCCGCGAGAAAATCCGTTATGGGAATAGCGGCGAGCTTGCCCTGCATCTGCAGGCGATGAAGCGCGTCGCACATGGCCACAAAGGCCCCGTTTATGGAGGCGGTGCGTGTGCCGCCATCAGCCTCAATTACATCACAGTCAATCCACAGTGTCCTCTCGCCTAAGGCTGATAGATCTACTACAGCGCGCAGGGCACGGCCAATGAGGCGCTGGATTTCATGAGTGCGCCCCCCGACTTTCCCCTTGGTACTCTCGCGCTGATTGCGCACATTAGTCGCCCGCGGCAGCATGGAGTACTCGGCTGTAATCCATCCTTTGCCGCTACCTTTCAAGAAAGGCGGCACTTTATCTTCTACCGAGACGGTGCACACTACCCTAGTCTTACCCATCTGCACCAACACAGAACCTTCGGCATGGCTTATGTAGCCACGCACAAAGGTTAGGGGGCGTAGCTCTTGCACTGTTCTACCGTCGTGACGCATAAAAGCATCCTCCTTCTTGCTTGTCCCACACTTTTGTAGGAAAAAAGGCGGCTTAACCGCCCTATCTTAAAGAGCAAATGGATTGACAAAGGCGGGCCTGATAATGGGCAGGCTGAGGTCGCTACCAGCGGGAAATCTTGGGGCACGACCTTCTACAGTGATCCTTACTGCCTCTACTCCAGGTAGCTCACTCATAGTGTGGACAACAGCCCCGAGAAGAGCTGTCTCCGCGGCTATGCTTGCGCCGTGGCTGTAAATCTCCCGCGTAAAATCTATCTCCATTATACCAAGACTGCTGAGTCTGATGTTTCGTAAACTGGCCCCTCTAGGCAAGTCATGCCACAAGCCGCTACCTTCACGTGGCCCCGCTGCCAGCTCTTGTATGGCTGCAGCAGGTAGATTCGCGCTAGCCGGAATGGTTCTCGTCACTGGTACAAAGTAGATGAAGTTCTCCGGGCTGACGCTCGTAAAGTAAAGCAAGACCGTAGCTGTGGGACCGGTCGCTGTGCCTAGAGGCTCGGGATTGATGGCGCGGGCACTGCGGCGCACTGGGCGAGAAACATCAGTCCCAAACGGTAGCACCGCCAAATCTTTTCCGCCTACCATGAAGTGCACGCTCTCTACATTAGGAAACTCCGTGAGTGTGAGCACCACTGCATCCACGACAAGCCTTTCTCTGGCCTCACTGAACCCTAAGAACTCCTCGCTAAAGTCAACCCGCGCCACGCCATTTCTAATGGTCAAGCCGCGAACTGTGGTCATACTCGGCAACGGAAGCTTTAGCCCTGTACCCAGCAGGGACTGCTGATTAGCCGGGGAATCGATAAGTCTCGTCACTGCCGCACGAGCCATGCCTAGATCACGTGGCACGGAGAGCACGAAAGGAACTATGTAGCGCTCCGTGTGATCGAGCAGCCAAAGCACCCTTTGGTGGGATTCACCTGGGGCTAGTACGGGTAGGGCAGCGGGCGCAAAGGTTCCCTGGCGCAGCGGGGCTACCTCAGGCTCGCGCACCGGCAACAAGGCATCTAGAGGCCAACAGGCCGTGAGTAGCGAAGCCAGCAAAATAACCGCCATGGGCAAGACAACACCCTTTAGACGCCAAGGCCTCATCAGGAACCTCCCCCTCGTGTAAGTTTCCCTACATCGATATGTGAGATGTCCTGCCGTTATGCAAGCCTACGCGTAATTGTTCATTATCTCTAGTAAAACATGCTTGCTTAGGTTCTGTGATGTTAAGCATGAGAGATGTCGCCACCTGCACGAAGGCCGCCCTGTTGCCGGAAACGCAGTACGTAACCTGGCCCGTGCCATGTGGGTCTGGATGCACCAACTTGGCCGCTTCAATTGCCGTTTGGAAGGCCGGATCCACCAAAGTTACGCCCGTCGGCAGTAGCCGGAGCAGTGCGTCGGACAAAAAGGGATAATGCGTGCAGCCGAGAACCACCGTATCGATATTCGCAGAGAGTAGCGGCACGAGACAATCCCTGAGGGCCGCCTCGACCAAGGGGCCGGCTAAGATACCCTGCTCTACAAGGGGAGCGAGCATAGGACAGGCTTGGCTATGCACGTTAGCGGCTGGGCGGTAGGTTAAGATGGCCCTTTCGTAAGCCCCCGAACGAGTGGTGGCGAGAGTTGCCATCACCCCGATGGAACCGCTCTCTGACACCTCGGCCGCTGCTCTCGCACCGGGGTCGAGCACACCTACCAAGGGTATGGAGTACCGCGCGCGGGCGAGCGGAAGCACTAAGGCTGAAGATGTGTTACAGGCCATGACGATCATACTGCAGCCTGCGGCGACAAGAAAGTCACAGATGGCAAAGACAATCTCCTGCAGTTCTTCTGGGCTGCGCGGCCCATACGGCATGTGGACATTATCCGCGAAGTAAAGATAGTCTTCACTTGGCAAAAGATCGCGGAGCCGACGTAGGACAGATAATCCGCCCACTCCGGAATCAAACAACCCGATTGTCAACAGCGCCACCGCCTTACATGTTGGTTCAATATATTATGCCACGCACAAGGAGATGGCCTCACTCAAGAAAAAAACCTGCTTGCGCAGGGTCTGACCTTAATTGTTCACCCCTTCTTGGGTCATTAGCTCCGAAAAATGCGTCAAGGCTAGTATCATGGCCTGAGTTTCATCAGGCGATACCCTCTCTAGCACATCGCTGAGGTACCGCTTGCGAGCCGCCATAACTTCGGCGAGCATATGGTGCCCACGCGGTAGCACCTTTAAGCGAATGACACGTCGGTCCACAGTGTCTCGCTCACGCACCACAAGGCCATTGCGCTCCATGCGGTCAACTAAATCAGTTGCAGTACTGCAGGCGAGATACATCTTCTCACCTAATTCACCTATAGTCAGCACGCCGCTCTGTATAAGAATTAGCAAGGCATCGAACTGAGGAGGGGTGATCTCAAATTCTGCCAGTATCTCGCGACCACGCTTTTTAATGACCTGGCCTACGGTGCGCAGCAACCGCTCGACATTCTCGACTTGCTCAGAAAACTGCTGCAGAACTTCCACTGAATGCACCTCTCTCGCACTATGACATAGAACGCCTTATGGCACGACCTGATGGTTTTTGTTCGACACTCGAACATCAACTTATTCTACCACACCAAGGTTAGCCGTCAATACATTGTCCATATTCTTGAACAGAATTCTGACAATGCAGAGTGCGACAGCGGAGACGCGACAGTGGGGACGGCAGACTGAGCGACAGAGGGGACGGTTCTAAAAGGGTCCAATCGGAAGTTTTGCGGCAAAAAGGCCTAAATTCCGTTATTTAGACGAAACTAGGCCTTGCATATAACTCCGCAAAATTTTCGATTGCCCAGAAGAACGAAGTC
>JAGXTJ010000002.1 GCA_018333655.1 Bacillota bacterium
ACCCGCCCCTTATGCAACTCCTCCGTACCACTTTCAAGTCGCGAAAGCTGCAGCAGATCTAGCACCATTTCGGTAAGACGCTCTATTTCTCCCGCCATGCGGCGCAGAAAGTCTTTCGCCACATCCCTTTCCTCTAGGGCACCACGCAAGAGATTTTCGACCATCAGCCCAAGCGATGTTAGGGGGGTGCGCAGTTCGTGCGAGACATTGGCGACGAAGTCGCGGCGACTGTCTACGGCGGTATAGACCTCAGTAAGGTCTTGTAGAACGATCATGATCCTGCCCCCTTCAAGAGGCAGTACAGCCGCCCTAATATGTCGGGCGGTCTGCCCGCTCAGCACAATACGTTTGTGGCAGGCACTGCGCTCACTTTTCGCTAGGCGCAAGAGCTCACTTAGCTCGGGGTGGCGCAGAAGCATTGTATCTCGCTGGCCTATTGTGGCAGCGGGACTAAAGGCGAGCATCTCGGCCGCCGCGGCATTTACTAACTCAATGTTTTCCTTGTTATCAATGAGGAGAACCCCGTCGCGCAGCGAACCTAGCACAGCCTGTAGCTTCTCAGCCGCAAATTGCACCCGGCTTAGCTCTCCCTCCAAATTGTGCGCCATGGCATTTAGGGCTTGAGCCAACTGCCTAATCTCCGTGGGGCCAGCAACATCGGCACGACAGGCGATGTTGCCGCCCGCGATCTCTAGCGCTACCTCCGACATTTTGTGCAGTGGCTCGCTAACGGCTTGCGCATGAGCGAGCGCAAGAACACCGCCGATGAGGAGGGCCACTATGCCCCCCGAAACAGCTAAGAAATTCACTCTGGCAAAGCCTGCGTCCATGGCGGTGAGATCAAGCGCGACCCGGACCACCCCCTGCATGGCACCGGCCACATCTCTCACGGGTACAGCCACATAGAGCATGGGCACGCCTAAGGTGGCACTAACGCGCGTGTGCACGCCGATTTCTCCCGCGAGAGCCATAATAACCTCGGGGCGGTCACTGTGATCACCTAGGCTAGCCGCGTCACGAGTGGACTCTCCCCATACCAAGCCCACGGGCGACAAAAAAGTGACTCGAACATTGTCTAGCCCGCCTGTTCGAGGCGCTAGAGCTCGCAAATGCTCGGGTGTAAAATTGTCTCGCACCAGTAGCTCCAATAGCCTTGCTTGGCGAACAAGACTTTCCTCCACTCGCGCCATGTAAAAAACACGGAATTCCGCCGTCAACCACGCTCCCATGACTCCTAGGGAGAGTGCCAAGAGCAGCAATACCGTGATAGAAAGTCGGGCGCGAAAACTCCTAGGCATGTGGCGTCTCGGCCAACTTGTAACCCACACCTCGGATGGTAAGCAGAAGTTTAGGGTCACTAGGGTCTGTTTCTACTCTCTTGCGCAACCAGGTCATGTGCACATCTACCGTTCGCGTCTCCCCTGCGTAATCCATACCCCAGACCTTCTCTAATAAGTCGTCGCGCGTAAAGACGCGACCTGGGTTTCGCACCAAGAGATGAAGAATATCAAATAGCTTGGGGGTGAGTAGTAGATCTTTTTCGCCTAAGTAAGCGACATATTTTTGCGGGTAGAGGGTAAAAGGGCCATAACTAATGCTCTCAGAAGTCGCTAAATCGGGCGAAGCGGTACTGTCTCTACGGCGTAGCACGGCCTTAATCCTAGCCAAGAGCACGTTTAAAGAGAAGGGCTTGGTTATGTAATCGTCTGCACCCACTTCAAGACCCACGACGGTATCAATTTCCCCATCCTTGGCTGTGACCATGATAATAGGTACATCAGACTTAGCCCTGATTTGACGACACACCTCGATACCGTCTTGCCCTGGCAGCATGCGGTCAAGCAAGATGACGTCGGGGTTAACCTCTCTGGCTTTTTTCACCGCGTCAAAACCATTGTCTGACACAAAGACTAAGTATCCCTCACTCTTAAGGGCATAGCTCAAACCAGAACGAATATTCTCCTCGTCATCCACAATGAGAATTTTACGCGACATAGGGCTCCCCCTTCCAAGTATCTAACTCTACTGCAGAGCAAAGAGCATCTGCCCAGATACTGCCAGTTTGCCATCACCCACATACGCTTCAGCGTTCCCCCTGCCGACACCTAGCTTAATTGCTTGCAGGGTGACGACTAAACGCAGACTATCGCCGGGGCGCACCTGTGCCCTAAACCGCACGCCATCTAGGCCGGCAAAGAGTGCTAGCCTTCCTTGATACTGCGGTAGAGAGAGAAGCGCTACGGCCCCTACCTGCGCGAGCGCCTCTATGACGAGAACCCCCGGCATAATGGGGTAGTCCGGAAAATGGCCCGCAAAAAACGGTTCATTTATGGTGACGTTTTTGTGCCCCACAGCACGCACACCCGGCTCTAGCTCGGATATACGATCTATAAGTAAGAAAGGGTAGCGATGCGGAATGATCTTTTTAATTTCATCGATGTTTAACACCTACCACACCTCCACCACTATGGTCATTCTCTTTATTATTTTCGTTCGCGGCGTGAGTATTCCATAGTACTACGCAACAGCTCGAGGTTTTCTAGCGCCACGCCTGTGCCATGCGCCACGCATGAAACGGGGTCTTCCGCCACATTGCAGGGCACTTGCGTTACTTCGGCAATCAGCTTGTCCAACCCATCGAGTAACGACCCGCCGCCCGTCATAATAATGCCCTTCTCCACGATATCTGCCGAAAGTTCAGGGGGTGTACGCTCTAGCACAGAGCGCACCAGGGCCACAATATTATTGGTAGGCTCAGCAAAGGCATCCAAGCACTCGGTGGAAGTGATGGTAATTGCGGCTGGCAAGCCCGAGACTAGGTCTCTACCTCTCACTTCCATACTGGCGTTACGCCCGCTGGGGAAGACCGTCCCCACTTGCACTTTAATTTCTTCCGCGGTGCGCTCGCCAATCAGCATATTGTAGCGCTTCTTAACATAGCGCACCATGGCTTCGTCGAATTTGTCTCCACCGATGCGCACCGAATCACTAAGAACTATCCCCCCGAGCGACATTACCGCCACATCAGTGGTGCCTCCACCGATATCAAGCACCATGCTACCCGTGGGCTTAGTGATGTCTATGCCCGCTCCTAAGGCTGCGGCAACTGGCTCTTCAATCAAGTACCACTCCTTGGCGCCAGCATTGCGAGCCGCGTCTTCCACGGCACGTTTTTCTACCGAAGTAGTATTCGAGGGCACGCAGATAATAACCCTCGGTTTAAATAGCGGATTGCTACCGCAAATTTTATGTATAAAGTGCTTCAACATGCGCTCAGTGATATCAAAGTCGGCTATTACACCTTCTCGCAGTGGACGCACCGCAATGATATGGCCAGGCGTACGGCCTATCATGCGCCGCGCCTCTTCACCAATTGCCAGAATGCGATTCGTGTTGCGGTCAATAGCCACTACCGCAGGCTCATTTAGCACCACTCCCTTGCCTCGCACGTAGACAAGCACCGTAGCTGTCCCTAAGTCTATCCCGATGTCTTTTCCCTTAAACCACACATCCCTGACCCCCTCAATATGCTTGCCTGTCGGCACGACAACAAGGGCTTATCGCCCTGATGTCTAATGTGGTATCTTCTACACGGAGAATAGTATTCCTGCAACACTTTGCAGGATCACCACCGGGCAACTTCACCCGCTAGCCACAGTCTTCTACTGAGTCGCCCTTTTTCTCTACAGAAGAAGACACCGGGCACAGGCCCGATGCCTTTACTCCTTCTTATATTTGCGCCGCGTGGCGTCACCCCCGCGCAAGTGGCGCGTAGCCTTGTTAAAGCTTAGCACTTCGCTTACTTCTTCATACATCCCACTGTTTATAGTACGCAGTCTCTCCGTGACATCTTTATGTACAGTGCTCTTGCTGACATTAAAATGGTCAGCTGCGGCTCGCACTGTCGCCTTGGTGTCAGCAACATACTTGGCAATCTCAATGACCCGCTCATAGATATGATCGTTCACTCGCCCCACCCCCCTGTTGCTCATAACTTCACTTAATATATATGAGCAGGGGAGTGGGATATGCCTAAAGAAACAGCTTACTTGCTAAACCAATCTCGAAACGGGAAATGGGAAGTTATACACGTATTTACACCCTAATATTCCACAACTCTCGCTTACTAGTACTTACCGCGCATGCCCCGGCCTTTAGGGCCTGCAGCACGTCTTCGCGAGAGGTGACTAAGCCGCCGGCGAACACCGGCAGAGAGGCTCCCCGCACAATTTCCTGCACGGCCGCCCTAGGCACCGAGGCTGGCAGAATTTCGACGGCGTCAGGCTTATGTTCGCGAAGAAGCTTTATACCTGTTCTGAGCGCCTCTGAATCAATGAGAAAGAGGCGCTGTATGACTACTAGTCCTTCTTCCCGCGCCATCTTCACCAAATGCGGCTTAGTCGTGACTAAGGCCGTGACCCCCTGCCGAGCAAGGTACTTGATACCGGCTTTGTCCTTGCCTACGCCTTCAAGCAGATCCCCATGCACAAGCAGGCGTTTTTTGTGTTGCTCTGCGAGGCGGAGTAGTTTCGGCAGGTTATTAATATCGCCAAACAAGAGAAAGAGGCTTGGCGCTGTGGTATCTGACAGCGCCAAGTTAAAGTCTTCTATACTACGCACGGAGGGGATTACTGGCCCTTTATACAAAGACTCCATTAGACTCATTGGCGTGCTCCTTCGCTACGACTTTAGCTTCTGTTTCGCGCCTTTGTCTTTAGACAGGTACTCTCGCACCCTTTCCACGCTATCTAGCCTTAAAATGTCTCGCGCGAGCGCGTCGTCTAACTGCGCATGCCTGATAAGGTCTTTTATTATTGGTATCGCGGGGGCGCCCATACTGAGCTCATCGACACCTAGGCTTATGAGAAGTTCGGTAGCCAGAGGGTCACCTGCCATTTCGCCGCATACTCCTACCCAGATCTTACTAGCATGCGCCGCACGGACTGTCATAGCTATGAGCCGCAGTACGGCGGGGTGAAAATGGTCAAACAAGTAGCTGACGCTATGGTTGCCCCTGTCGGCTGCCAAAGTGTATTGCACCAAATCATTCGTGCCGATGCTAAAGAAGTCGCACTCCTTGGCGAACTCTACCGCCATGACAGCGGCTGCGGGTGTCTCGACCATAATACCGAGCGGTATGTCAGTCGGCACAGGCCCCCCTTCCGCTGCCAGCTCAGCCTTAGCCTGCGCTAGCAGCGCCTTAGCCTGCACGATTTCACTAACACTAACAATCATAGGGAGCATGATGGCGGTCTTGCCAAAGGCTGCTGCCCGCAAGATAGCACGAAGCTGTGTGCGAAAGATATCCGTACGTTTAAGAGATATCCTGATTGCTCGCCAGCCGAGAAATGGATTGTCTTCCTTGGCTATATTCAAGTAGGGCAGCGGTTTATCGCCCCCGATGTCCAGGGTTCTTATCACACAAAGTTGCCCTTGGCACCGTTCAATGACATACTTGTAGGCTCGAAACTGTTCTTCTTCACTAGGCATGCTGTCTCTCCCCATGAAGATAAACTCTGTGCGCAAGAGACCGACGCCCTCACAGCCGTGCTCGACGGCCGCATCAATTTCCTCAGGCTGACCAATGTTAGCGGCCACTACAACCTTCTTGCCGTCCCGCGTTGTTGCCGGCAACTGGGCCAGACTCCTGTACTGCGCCTGCTTGTCCCGCTCCTCTGCAATCTTATGGCCGTATGCGGCCAGTTGTTCGGCAGTAGGGTTGATAATTAGTAGCCCATGTGTGGCATCGAGAATAACTGGCGCACCGTCCTCAAGCTGTTGGATCTGTTCTCCTAGCCCCACGAGGGTGGGTAGGCCACGTGCCTTGGCCATAATAACGGCGTGGGACGTAAGACTACCCTGTCCGAGGATTAAGCCGGCAACCTTGTCACTCGGCAGAGTGGCCACCACGGAAGGCGGAAGCTCCCCCGCGCAGAGAATAGTGCCGCTATCGTCAAATCGCTGCGACTGGCCGCCGAGGAGTACTCGCACAATTCTACTACCCACATCGCGCACATCGCCTGCTCTCTCGCGCAAGTAGGCGTTTTCAAGTCCTGCGAAAAGATCTGCAATTTCTTCCGTCGCTGCTCTGACCGCCGCAGGAGCCGCGGCGCCTTGCTCAATCTTGGCCAGGATGTTCTCCGCGAGGATAGGGTCCGAAAGGATGCTTTGGTGCGCTTCCATTATTTCTGCTTGCTCGCGCCACGCCTTCCTCGTCGCTTCTGCCACAACTTCAGCGACTTCTTGCAGAGCGGCGGCATGCGCTAGATGATACTTCGTGGCCTCTTCTTCTGCCGCCCCCTGCACATAGTTAAGCAATTCGCTCTCGTTCTTGGCCGACAACATTTTGACTGTGCCGATGGCCATGCCTGGCACGGCGGCTAGACCCCTGATGACAAGCACTGCGCACCTCCCGAGCAGTATCGCTCTACATGACCAGCGAGCTTATTCTTCATAGAAGTTATTGGCAATGAGGTCCGTCAACGCGGCCAAGCAGGCGGCTTCGTCCGGACCGTGGGCGGTAATGGTTAACTCCGCTCCTTTTGTCACACCAAGCGCCATAACCATGAGGACACTCTTGACATTCGCTGACTTACTTGCCCCATACAAATGGACTACAGACTCAAACTTGGCCGCCACCTTAGTCAGCATGGCCGCAGAACGAGCATGTAGCCCCAGTTTGTTGGTCAAGACTACTCTCGCCTCAACCATGGCCCTCCTCCTGTTCTTTCAGTTGACTAGAGTTTAAGTATCCCTCTCGCGGCCTCGGCGGCCGCCACTACTTCGGCGAGAGAACCGCCGATGGAGGCCTCCACAGCGGCGCTAATACTGCCCTCCACTAGGGGGGCATCGGCAATCTGCGCCCGACAAGCAGTCGACGGTTCTAGTAGCTCGAGGGCAGTCTTTGCACTGAGCACGGCACTCCCGAGATCAACGAGCACTACCACGCCCTGCCCTGAATCAGCTTCGACAATAGCTTCATGGATCCGAAGGGTATCGGTCCCTAGGCTGCCATCTGGCATGCCTCCTGCCTCGACAATCTTCAGACCGCGGTCTGCCATCTGCCCCGCTAATTCTTTGACGCCCAGGGCGATCTGAGCACTGTGCGATACTATGACCAGCCCCACCATCACGCCGCCCCCTGACTGTGCGCTCGGCAGAACTCAGTCAGCGCCCTTAGGATTAGATATGCCGACGTCGCGCCAGGGTCTTGGTGGCCGATACTTCTTACACCTAAGTAACTAGCCCGGCCCTTCGTGGCCATGATCGTCTTAGTATACTCTACCCCTGCCTCTGCAGCGACACACGCCGCTTCGAGGCATTCTAAGAGGTTTTTCCCTTCTTCTAGTCCTCGCGCGAAGGCCTCCTGCGCTGGCAGCAGGGCATCGAGCATCGTCTTCTCGCCTTGCGCCGCCTTTCCTCTCTCCCTTATACCGGCAATTGCCGTCGCCAGCATTTCACCAGCTACTTCCTTGGTAAGATCAGCCTGCCCCTGTGCTGCAGCTCCCGCACGGAGAAAGGCGGTGCCGTACAAGGGCCCAGAAACGCCACCCACTGTCGAAAGCAAAGTCATCCCAACTTTTTTAAGCAAAGAGGCGAGGTCGTCCTCCGTGGCCACAGCAATTTTAGCTACGACTGCAGCGAACCCCCTCGCCATATTTATGCCATGGTCAGCATCGCCTATAGCGCCATCAAGCTCCGTCAGCCATTCCTTGTTTTCTTTGATGGTGCCTAGAATAGCTTCCATGCTCATTAAGAATGGTTTGTTCATGCTACTGCGCACCCTCCCTTCGCGCTTGGTTGCTACATAACTTAGAACTGCACAAGCCCCGGGGTGTCTGCGGGAGCTAAGAGTAGCGCTTTCAGCTCAGCGTCTAGTTTTAGTACGGTGAGTGAAAATCCTGCCATCTCCAAGGATGTCATGTAGTTGCCCACGTATGTTTTGGCCGTCTTAACCCCTGCCGTCGCCAAGATATGCGCTACCCTGTTGCTTATAACGTAGAGCTCCATTATGGGTGTGCCCCCAAGCCCATTCACCAAGACAGCAACTTCATCTTCCGCAGTCAAGGCTAGCTCAGAAAGTATCTTACTCATCAGATGGTCGGCAGTCTCATCCGCCGTGCGCAGCTCTTCGCGATGCGTTCCTGGCTCACCATGAATCCCCATACCAATCTCCACTTCGGATTCCGCCAGGGTGAAACTAGGCTTTCCTGCCGCTGGTACGATGCAGGGAGAGAGCGCCATGCCCATAGAACGCACATTGGCAATAACTTTTTCGGCGACCCGCTTGACTTCCTGCAGTTCGCCTCCTGCCTCAGCTTTGGCCCCCGCCAATTTATGCACAAAAATGGTGCCGGCGATGCCTCTGCGCCCTACGGTCCAGGTGCTATTTTCTACCGCGACATCATCATCAATTACTACTTTGTCCACCAGCAAGCCCTCTTCTTGGGCCATCTCAATGGCCATCTCGAAATTAAGCACATCGCCTGTGTAGTTCTTAATGATCAAGAGGACGCCTTCCCCTCCGTCGACGGCTTTTATGGCTTCGTAAACTTGATCAGGTGTAGGAGAAGTGAACACCGCTCCAGCCACCGCACCGTCAAGCATGCCCTTGCCCACAAAACCACCATGCGCGGGTTCATGGCCGCTACCCCCGCCACTGACCAGAGCAACCTTCTTAGCGGGCTCCCCTGCCCGCGCTAAAATACTAAAACCTGGAATGAGCCGCACATACTGGGGATGCGACGCCACCATACCGAGAAGCATTTCCTCAACAACATTGTCGGGTTTATTGATCAACTTCTTCATCGTTTATACCTCCCTTTTTTTGTACGAGATATTGCGATCACCGTGATCCCCCAAAAATGGCGCTTTGCGTTGTCAAGTGGTGCATTAACTGGCCGTGATAAGAGCGAACTGCAATTTTGCTGACCTTTCCATACCTCCCCCCCGCCACCCTGGCAGCATGGCAACATCTCCCCTAGTAGATTCGATTATGAGTTAGAATATTCCTTGTTTACTTACTAATACAACATAATATTTTCGGGCATTTCTTTGTCGGGGAGGTCACAACGTTACTCTATATCTGCTCCGGCCATGCTTCTGCTGGCCACAATGTTTACCCCAAGCCCTAAGATATCGCGGCAGACTACATCGCCCTCCTTGATGGGGGCGTGAACCACGATGTCTGCCAGGTGGCGCGCACAAGCTAAGACCTTATCTTTCGGCAGTACTCCCTCTGACACTACAGGTAGGAGCGGCAACTCGCCACCTATGATGCGCACGGTGGTAGTTAGCATGCGCCTCGGGGCGACTACTTCCTCGCGTGCATAAAGTTCGCCGCGGCGACAAGTCATATTTTTGATGATGGTGATTTCGCCCTTCTCTATAGTGACCTCGCCTAGGCAGCTCAGGGGACAGACGATACACCTTACTGCCCTCTTTTCTTGCTCCACTACACTCATCCCCTCACCGCTTAATCTCGACGATGACGTCGCCGACAGCCTTCTCTAGTTGCGAAGCATCTAGCTCAAGGACAATCATCTCGCCTGGCTTGGCCACGGGGAACCTCTTTTCGAGCAAAGTCATGCCCCCGCTACTGACACTGAGCGTTATTTTGCGCTGTGGCTCGGCGACCCGTAGATACAACTTTGCCGTTCCTGGATCCTTAACGTCGATTTTGATTTTTTGCGGCACCACGGTGCGAACCCCATGACCTGGGGTGACACTAAATTCTTGTGCGCCAACATTAGTCTGGCCCTGAGCGAGGCGAGCGGCAAAGCGCCCGGCTATATCACCTTCTTCGGAGACAAAGTCCACTAAGTCATGCACATGCACCACATTGCCTGCCGCGAAAAAGCCGGGCAAACTTGTTTCGCGCTCTTGATTGACCACGGGGCCGCCAGTGAGGGCGTCCATGTTGAGCCCAATCTCACGCGACAGCTCGTTCTCAGGAATGAGGCCGACCGACAGCAGCAGACAATCGCAAGCCAAGTACTTCTCAGTCCCCGGTAGCGGGCGCAAATTCTCATCTACGGCAGCATAAGTAAGGCCCGTGATGCGTTCGCGGCCATGAATGGCCGTTACCGTGTGCGAAAGATGGAGGGGAATGTTAAAGTCTTCGAGGCACTGCACGACATTACGCGTCAAACCACTGCTGTGGGGCATAATCTCAAACACCGCCAGAACTTTGGCCCCTTCAAGCGTCATGCGGCGGGCCATAATAAGGCCAATGTCGCCCGAACCTAGAATGACCACTTTCTTACCGGGGATGTAGCCCTCCATGTTCACCATGCGTTGAGCCGCGCCAGCCGTAAGTACTCCTGCCGGACGCGTGCCGGGAATGCGAATCGCCCCGCGCGTTCTTTCGCGGCATCCCATGGCTAGGACAATAGCTGGGCAAGTAATTTTTTGCAGGCCCTCTACGGAATTGATAGCTAGTACAGTTTTGTCTGGCATTAAGTCGACTACCATGGTATCGAGCAAAACATCGATACTTGGGGTTGCCTTAACCATCTTGATATATCTCTCGGCATAGCCAGGCCCAGTCAGCTCTGTATCGAAGCGATGCAGCCCAAAGCCATTGTGAATACATTGTTGCAAAATGCCACCTAGCTCGCGGTCGCGCTCGATAACTAAGACCCGCGCCGCCCCCTGCTCACTCGCACTTAGGGCTGCCGCCAAGCCTGCTGGGCCTCCACCGATAACGACGACGTCGTAATGCTTTTCATTCATGGTCTTTCACCTCGTGCGTGCCGCGAATTTTGTCAAAAAAGAGGAATGACCCTGCCGTGTCCTTGCGCACTGCTGGGATAGGGATCTTTAGTTCGCGAGACAAAATACTAGTGACGCGCGGGCCACAGAAACCACCCTGGCAACGGCCCATGCCGGCACGCGTTCTGCGCTTTACTCCATCAAGGGTTCTCGCCCCACAGGGGCGATGGATGGCGTCTAGGATGTCTCCTTCGGTAACCATCTCGCAGCGGCAAATAACCCGACCATAGAGAGGGTTTTCGGCGATGAGTTTCTGTTTTTCTGGCGCTTCCTGATCTCTGAAGAGGGCCCGAGCTGGATTTTCGGGACAAAAGTCTATCTTCGCATGCAGACTAAGCCCCTCGCTGCGCAAAATGTCCACAACCATCTCGGCAATGGCCGGTGCGGCAGTCAAGCCAGGGGACTGTATGCCCGCGGCGTGAATGAGCCCCCGGACTCCTGTCGCGGGGCGAATAACAAAGTCATCGCCATCGGCTACGGCGCGTAGCCCGGCAAACTGAGTTATGGCGGCATTAAGGGGCACACCAGGCACCAGTGACTTGGCGCCAGCGACAATAGCCGCTAGGCCTTCGGCTGTCGTACTTAAATCTTCTTTATCGTCAATAGCCAGTGCATTCGGCCCGACAAAAGTGTTGTGATGCACTGTAGGGGCAATGACTATACCCTTGGACACTTTGCTCGGCGTGGGGAAGATAACCGACCGCACAAAATTACCTACGCTTTTATCGAGCAACATGTACTCACCTTTACGAGGGTGAATGGCGAAACTATGGTCGTTGGCACTACGACTAATGTCATCGGCGTGTACGCCAGCCGCATTAATGATGTACCGCGCTTCTATAAAGCCCTGCGAAGTATGCACGCCCACCACCTCATCATCACTGACCTCTACCTGCTCCACCTTGCACTCGGTGAGCACTTCCACCCCGTTTCGCACGGCGTTTTCGGCGAAAGCAAGTGTCACACCGAAGGGGTCCATGATACCGCCTGTGGGCGCAAACAAGGCCCCGAGCGTGGCCGGTGTAAGATGTGGCTCACGCTCTAACACGGCCTCTCTACTTAAGAGGACTAGCCCGGGCACTCCATTTTGTCGCCCACGCTCATGTAGTTGCTCGAGGACGAGCAGCCCCTCCTCATCGGTCGCCACGACTAGAGACCCGATAAGTTTGATATCTAACCCCAGTTCTTCTTGCCACGCCCTGTACAATTCATTACCACGCACATTAAGCTTGGCCTTTAGCGTCCCTACCGCGGCATCAAAGCCCGCGTGCAAGATAGCGCTATTGGCCTTGGTCGTGCCCATCGATAAATCTGGGTGCTGTTCCACCAGAGTTATGTCGAGCTTAAAACGAGCTAACTCGCGGGCGACAGCGGTACCTACGATGCCACCGCCAATTATGACGACATCAGCTTTCTTCCTCATCGGCATGTTTTCACTCCCCACTTTCTTGGTGCCAAAAAAAGATAAAGGGACCCCATTGCATGGCAGGTACTGCCAGCAATGAGGACCCTCTCTTTTACTCTAGGTCCTAGTTTATTTTATTTCTCTCAGGCTAATCTGGTTTAATCTTCCCAGTCTAGGGCGCGTTTAACGGCCTTTTGCCAACCTACATAGAGCTTCTCACGTCTCGCTGCGTCCATAGAGGGCGGGAAGCGCATGTCAAGCTTCCAGTTGTCAACTAAATCGTCTTTGTTTTCCCATACACCGACGGCCAAACCTGCCAAGTAGGCTGCGCCTAGGGCGGTTGTCTCCGTCACTTGTGGGCGATCGACCGGTACGCCTAGAATGTCGCTCTGGAACTGCATCAAGAGGCCATTATTGACCGCGCCGCCGTCGACTTTGAGAGCTTTGAGGGTGATGCCAGAGTCAGCCTCCATGGCGCTCAGGACATCCCTAGTCTGGTAAGCTAGTGACTCAAGAGTGGCACGGATGATCTCTGGCTTGCCTGAGCCACGAGTTAAGCCAAGGATGGCTCCACGAGCCTTCATGTCCCAGTAAGGAGCGCCTAGACCAACGAAGGCAGGCACGACATAGACTCCGCCCGTATCTTGAACTTTAAGGGCAAAGTACTCGGAATCTGGAGCGGCCTCGATGATTTTCAAGCCGTCTCTCAACCATTGTACCGCAGCTCCAGCAATAAAGATACTGCCTTCGAGCGCGTACTCAACTTTGCCGTCTAGACCCCAGGCAATGGTTGTCAAGAGCCCGTTTTTCGAGGAAACTAGTTTGTCGCCCGTATTCATGAGCATGAAGCAACCGGTGCCGTAGGTGTTCTTCGCCATACCTGGCTTGAAACAAGTTTGTCCGAAGAGAGCAGCTTGCTGGTCCCCAGCCGCTCCAGCAATGGGCACTGCCTTGCCTAAGAAGACATTAGGGTCAGTGTGGCCGTACACTTCACTAGATGGGCGCACTGTAGGCAGCATAGAGGCGGGAACTGTCAGCGCCTCTAAGAGCTCGCTGTCCCAGTTAAGTTCCCGGATATTGAACATTAAGGTGCGCGAGGCGTTTGAGTAATCGGTGACATGTACTTTACCGGCGGTTAGTTTCCATATAAGCCATGTATCTATGGTGCCAAACAACAGGTCGCCTTTTTCGGCTTGCTCACGCGCGCCAGGAACATTATCTAGAATCCATTTCACCTTGGTTCCCGAGAAGTAGGCATCAACCACGAGGCCTGTTTTGTGCTTGAATGTCTCTTCTAGCCCCTTAGCCTTAAGGTCGTCGCAAATCGCCATGGTTTGACGCGATTGCCATACAATGGCATTATGGACTGGCTTGCCGGTGTTTTTGTCCCATACTACGGTGGTTTCGCGTTGGTTGGTGATGCCAATGGCAGCTATCTCTGACGCATCGATACCCGCCTTGGCCACCACTTCTGCGGCGACGCCAATCTGTGTGGCCCAAATTTCGTCGGCATTATGTTCAACCCAGCCTGGCTTAGGATAGATCTGCGTAAAGTCTTTTTGCGCGACAGCTACAATCTGTGAGGACTTGTCAAAAATGATGGCCCGCGAACTGGTCGTTCCCTGATCGAGTGCTAGTACATATTGTTTAGTCAATAGTCGCATCTCCTTCTCTTTCTTAGTGTGGCAGATAGAGGGGTTCTAAGACAACTAAATGACGCCAATCGCTCGGCCGATAACGAAGGCTAGGCCACCTGCGATCATTGGCCCGACCACGGGAATCCAAGAATAGGCCCAGTCTGAATCACCCTTGCCAGCGATAGGCAGGAGGAAGTGGGCAATGCGAGGCCCAAGGTCGCGGGCGGGGTTTAGGGCATAGCCAGTTGGTCCGCCTAGGCTTAAGCCAAGGGCCCAAACGAGCATACCCACTAAGTAGGGACCGAAGCCTGGAGTTGTCATGGCCACGGGCTCGGAGAAGATGTTGAAAATAGCCACAATGAGCGCGGTAGTCGCGATTATTTCGCAAAGCAAGTTTGAAAAAGTATCGCGAATGGCCGGTCCTGTGGCGAAGACACCTAACTTCGCGCCCTTATCGGGAGTAATGGCCCAGTGTGGTAGGTAGGCAAGCCATACCAAGGTCGCACCAGCCATAGCACCGAGCACTTGCACGAGCATAGTGGTTAGCGCATGCGAGAAAGAGTACACACCCATGAAGGTCTTAGCTAGAGTTACCGCGGGGTTGATGTCAGCCTGAGGAGCACCAGTGGCCTGTGCCGCAAATACACCCAGCATAACGGCCATAGCCCATCCTGTAACGATTACGATCCAGCCGGAATTCTCGCCTTTGGATTTCTTTAGCAAGACATTGGCAACCACACCGCAGCCAAACAAGATCAAGACTAGAGTACCGAAGAATTCGCCGAAGAGATTTGTCATTAGTAAGTAGCCCTCCTCTTAAAATTTCTCCCTTCCTGCACTGCTTCCCACTTCGACCCCACGTATCCTTTACTCTATCCTATCACTCCTTCCGCAGTTACTGACCCAGCTGTGCATGTCTTCTTGTAAGATTTACTCGCCTCGCCGCGAGATTATGCCTCGAAATACGCTTAGGGTTTAGGCCAATGCCTAGGTATCGCGCTGCTAATTGCCTGGTGCCCCCGTTTAACACGAAGGCAAGATTTAACATGGCCTTAGTTAAACCATAAAGTTGCCTTGTTCTACAACTGCTAGCATAAGAGCGGATGACATTCTAAGGAGGAAAGTTTGTGAAAAAGAGCATCCCCATTCTAAGGTCAGTAGCCTTGGTGTTATGTCTTGGCATTTTGGCCTCCACACTTCAGGGCGTAGCCCTAGCCCAAACCGCGCCCATCACCATTCAGCTTGACGGTCGCCAACTGGTCACCGACGTCGCACCGATCATTGTCAATGGACGCACCTTAGTGCCCATGCGCGCTATCTTCGAGTCTCTGGGCGCCTCGCTCACCTGGACCGAGGCTACCCAGACTGTGACGGCACGTAAAGCAGCCACGACAGTCACCTTAGTCATTAATCGTGCTACCGCCACTGTCAATACTCAGTCCGTTCCACTAGATCAACCTGCACAGATCCGGAGCGGGCGCACCTTGGTGCCTCTGCGCTTTGTAGCAGAAGCCCTCGGCGCAGAGGTGGACTGGGATGGCAGTCGAAACCGTGTCATCGTAACCAATACCGCGGTATCACGCCGCCGTGCGCCCGTCGCGCAAGAGCTTCGTCTCACCACCGGTGGAGCGTCCTTTCCCTTCCCCCTTTACACGCGTTTGGTCGCTGAATACCGCAATATTACTAGCCCTGCTGTCAGTATAGACTATGCCTCGGTAGGCTCGGGCGCTGGTATTCGCGGCATCTTAGCCCGTACCTTTGATTTTGCCGGCACCGATGCCCCCCTCACAGACGCCCAGCAGAGAGAAGTTCTCCCGAACGAAATTCTCCACATCCCCACTGTCATGGGTGCAGTAGCTGTCACCTACAACCTGCCCGGTATCGGCAGCGGCCTTAGACTCTCGCCCGACATCTTGGCCGACATCTTCCTCGGCCGCATTACCCAGTGGGCCCACCCTCGCATCGCCGCACTCAACCCAGGCATTGCCTTCCCCGATACACCAATGACCGTAGTACGCAGATCAGACGCTAGCGGCACAACTTTCATTTTCACGGACTACTTGGCTAGGGTAAGCGAGGCCTGGAGATCCGGAGTAGGTGTCGGTACTTCGGTAGCTTGGCCCGGAACTACCGTAGGTGCACGCGGCAACGAAGGTGTTTCGGCTAAGGTCATGCAAGTTCCCGGTGCAATCGGTTATGTCGAGCTCTCTAATGCCATTCTGAACAATCTACATGTGGCCCAATTGCGTAACCGCGCTGGCAATTTCGTCCTCCCCTCCCCTGAAGGAGCTACAGCCGCGGCCGCGGGCTTGGCTGCTAACATGCCGGCCGACATGAGGGTGTCCCTTGTGGATTCACCAGGTCCCGATGCCTACCCCATAGTGGGCTTGACATGGATATTGGTCTACCGGGACCAAGCCGATGAGGCCAAGGCGCGTGCCACAGTCGACTTCTTGCGGTGGGCCATCGCTGAGCGCAACCTCGAGCCCTTCGCCCTAGAGCTGCACTACGCCCCCTTGCCAGAAGTGATGCTGCAGAGAGTACGGCAGATGCTGCGCACAATTAACCACAATGGTGTTGTTATCTGGCCCTAGGCGAGCCTACATCCTCTAATGACTGCATGAGAATTAGGATGCCTGTGCCAATTGGCAAGGGCATCCTAAACTTCTCGCTAGACGAGTTGGTCATACTTGGGGCTTCAGTTGGGAGGAAATAGTATGTTTATAAAAAGACTAGTGTCTCGCACCCATAGCGGCGAAGGGCTCTTCCCTATGGTCACCGCACTCGCGGCAGCGCTACTGCTGTCCCTCGTCGGCGGCATCTTTTGGGTGGTGCTCCGCGGCGCATGGCCAGCTATGAGTGCCTTTGGTCTGGGCTTCTTAGTGTCTACCGCCTGGGACCCCGTGCAAAATATCTATGGTGCCGCACCTGTCATGTTGGGCACCTTAGCGACTTCTATACTGGCGCTGCTTATTGCCGGGCCTCTAGGCGTCGCGACGGCCGTCTACATTAATGAGCTGGCACCAGGTTACCTGCGCAAACCTGTCTCTTTTGCGGTGGAGCTTCTCGCCGCGGTACCGAGCGTGGTATATGGACTATGGGGACTTTTTGTCCTGGCCCCGTGGATAAGGACGGGCCCTGGAGCCTTCCTCGAGCAGCACTTCGGATTCTTGCCCGTCTTTCGTGGCCCTTCGCTGGGAGTCGGGGTTTTAACAACGGGCCTCCTGCTAGCGATAATGATTCTGCCCACCATCACCGCCTTAACGCGGGAGGTGATGCGTGGAGTGCCGCTCGATCTGCGCGAGGCTCTTTTTGCGCTCGGCGCTACGCGCTGGGAGATGATAACGCGGGTCGTGCTGCCAAACAGCAAAGCTGGAATTATCGGCGCTCTGCTCCTTGGCTTGGGACGGGCCATCGGCGAGGCCATGGCTGTGACCATGGTCATAGGCAACGCTAATCGCCTGCCGGTATCCCTACTAGCGCCCGCCCAAACGGCGGCCTCGCTCATCGTCAACGAGTTTCCCGAGGCCTTCGACCTACAACTATCTTCGCTCCTCTTGCTAGGTCTCTGGCTTTTTATTACCACCTCCCTCGTAAATTTGGCTGCGGTCTGGCTAGTGTATCGCCCGACGTCCGTCAAAAGTGCACAAGGAGGCGCCCTTCATGCCAAGTAATCACAGACGCAGAGTTGATGGACGGGCAGCAGAAGTTATCAGTAGCCTCTTTGCTCTTGCCGCCACGTTAATACTTGGACTCATTTTGTACTTCATCGCCCGACGGGGATTAGGCGCCATAAACTGGACCTTTTTGACGAGCTTGCCTACTCCCGTCGGTCAGCCAGGAGGTGGCATCGGCAATGCCTTAATCGGCAGCGCCATCATGATTGGCATTGGCACCTTGCTGGCTGTGCCGTGGGGTGTTACGGCGGCTATTTTTCTTGATCAACACCCTCACAGCAAGCTCGCCTCCGCTACACGTTTTGCCTGTCGTGTACTCACGGGGGTGCCCTCACTCATTATTGGGCTCTTCGTTTTCACCCTGTTGGTTTTACCGACGAGAACTTACTCCGCCCTAGCTGGCGGTATTGCGCTGGGGGTAATGATGACCCCCCTCATTACGCTGTCCTCAGAGACGATACTGGCCACTGTTTCGTCTAGCTGGCGAGAAGCTTCTTATGCGCTGGGGGCAACTAAGCAACAGACTGTGCGCATGCTCATTTTGCCCACCGCCGCGGGCGGCCTGACCGTGGGCATTATGCTCGCCGTGGCCTTGGCGGCTGGCCAAACCGCACCTGTACTACTAACCGCTCTAACCAGTCGCTTTTGGCTTGAGAACTTGACACAGCCCGCGGCCTCTCTGCCTGTACTCATCTATACCTATGGGATTTCGCCCTTTCCGGATTGGCAGTCGCAGGCCTGGGGTGCCGCCCTGGCCTTGGTGACTATCGTGCTGGTCTTGAATATCGTATCCCAGGCTGTTGTTAGTGTCGTAAACAGAAGGAGGGGCGTGTAGCATGGCACAAGCTGTCAGTATAGCAGATTTGTCCGTCAGCTTTGGCCGACAACAGGTACTTCGTCGCGTGTCCTTGACGGCACGTGCCGCAGAAGTTACCGCTCTCATCGGCCCGTCTGGCTGCGGCAAGACAACTCTTTTGCGTAGCATCAATCGCTTACATGATCTTTACTCGGGAGCGAGCGTCTCGGGTCAAATTTTACTCGGCACAGAGAATGTTTACGCTAAGCAGACTGACCCGGTGGAGCTACGCCGCCGCATCGGCATGATATTTCAGAAGCCGAATCCCTTTCCTCATTTGTCCATTTTTGAAAACGTGGCTGTGGGCATACGCCTGCACGGCCTGGCCTCCCCGGCGTCTCTCGCTCTACAGGTGCAGGCCTGCCTACAGAAGGCCTCTCTGTGGAATGAAGTCAAGGATAGATTGCACATGCTCGGTACCTCGCTTTCGGGTGGCCAGCAACAACGCCTATGTATTGCGCGCGCCTTAGCGGTGAATCCGGAGGTGTTCCTAATGGACGAGCCATGTGCTTCGCTCGACCCGATCAGCACTATGCATGTGGAAGAATTGATTGCGGAGCTAGGCCGCGAGTACACTATTATCATTGTCACCCACAACATGCAGCAGGCCGCCCGGGTGTCCCAGCAGGCGGCCTTTGTCTTAAATGGCGAACTTATTGAATTCGGGGCGACAAAAGAGCTCTTTGTTCACCCACAGGACCCGCGCAGCGAAGCCTACATCACGGGGCGGATGGGTTAGGGTGTCGCACGCTCCGTCTCAAACCACTGGTTACCGGAACATGTAGGTTGGGTCCACTGACTCACCCTCTTTATAGAGAGCGAAGTAAAGCTGAGTCGCCTCGGCACCTTTAGCGGCTGGATTCGTGTCTAGCTGCCCAAGCTCTTGCCCTGTAGTAACGACTTGGTCAACCCGTACCGTAACGCGCCTGAGGTTGGCATAGACTGTCTGCCAGCCACTACCATGATCAATGGTGACTTTGGTACCCCAGGCGGGGTCTTGTTGCCCGATACTTACCACACGTCCGCCATGCGCGGCCACTACTGGCGTACCGATCGTGGCCTCGATGCCAACTCCATGGTGGTACTGAAAGGCTTGAAACGTAGCGGACCACTGAAAGCCATAGGGAGCGATGATGGGCCCGGCGATGGGCTTAGTCAGCTGCTCGATGCGGGTGACTACCGCCGCGACCGGCTCGGCAGCTACCTCTGGCGGGGGGGTGCTGGCTCCCGGCGGAGAGGTAACGACCGGGTCGGCTGTGACTACTAGGGGTGGCACTGTGATGACAGGCGGCTCTTCTGGAGGATCTTCAGGGGGGGTAGTAATGGGTTCCAAAGTGCCAGGCGGCTCCGATACCCGCGTTCCCCATAGGCGGTAGGGGCTATTCCACCACCACACGCCAGCCAGGAGAACCACGACCAACAAGTAGCTGGCCATAAGAAAACGCCTGCTGCGAAATAATCGTACCACTCGACCGGGGGGCAGGCTGAACTTCAGTCGGTGCCACAGGAGAACGCCCTTTAGGCGCAAGCGATTTACGAGAGCTTTAATACGTAAGATCATTTAGTCTTCACCTCTTGAGTGAAGTGTTGACAAGTTATATCTATTTTATACCAGCAGATAGGGCTTTAGTGGTACTACCTGCCCGCAAGGGAAACTATACTGACTTCACCATAGTAGAACTTAAGTATGTAAGTATGATCCTTTCCTGCACGTGCTAAGCCGTCGGCTCCCCACTGACACATACCCACACCATGCCCATGTCCGCGTGTCACAATAATGACCTCATTTTGACTGGCGCTGACGGTAAAGTTGGTGGAGCGCAAACCCAAAAGCCTGCGCAGCGTAGTACCAGAGAACTGTCGATTGCCGACCCTTAACTCCTGGACACGCCCGCTAGCACTACGCCGCAGGATTTGGATGGGCGGTGGTCGGCGGGCTAGATCGCGTGTTGCGAGGACTAGGGCAGCGTCTTCCTGCCTAAGTAGGGCAATAAAGTCAAGACTTGCAAAGCGGCGTTCTTCTGTGAAACGGTTGGAGTGGGTACAGAAAGCGCATTCGCGCCCACTCAGGTAAGGATAGCTGTTGCTCCACACGTTTTCGGCATACTCTGTTCTGCCTCCACAAGTCGAGTGATAGATGGGGTCGATAGGGCGGCCCCGGTAGGTGATTATCTTGCCCGCCGTGTTTCTAACGGCAGCTTGAATCTTAGCTAGGTTGCTGCCAAAATCCATCATTCCCCACTTTAGTTGCAGGGCCTGCTCGGATAAGTAGGCCTGGCAGTGAGCCGGGTCATCACAGACATCGGCCTCTTGGTGGCGAGAACAGCCGCCACCACCTAGCTGCCTGGCGCGACGAACCACATAAGTTCTCGCGGCAATGGCTTGTGCCTCTAAGGCGGCAGGAGCAAAGAGTGCCGGCATTTCTGCGGCGACTACTCCAGCTACATATTCTTCTAGCGGTAGCGAGACGACCTGCCCTGTTCTTGTTGAGTAAACATTTACCATGAAGGGGCTGTCCAAAGGAGGTGGGGGTGGCTGCCACCACCCCCACACTGCGACTATTATGCTTGGCATGACAACGAGTATAATTGCCAAAAACACACCATACCGTAGCAAGACGCGCATCCGTTACCCTCCTCGACATAGTAACTATATGCCGAGCCCAGGTAATTAGAAGAAGTATACGTAGATCAGTCCTTTTTGCAGATGTCGGCGCCAACTTGTTGCAACTTGCCGACAATGTCGCCATACCCTCGCTCGATATGGGACACGCCGCTAATTTCCGTGACACCCTGTGCGGATAACCCGGCCAGAATTAAGGCCGCGCCCGCGCGCAAGTCTGAGGCAGCTACAGGTGCACCAGAGAGATTCGGGACACCCTTGATAATGGCATTGCGTCCCTCAGTGCGAATCTGCGCCCCCATGCGGCGCAGCTCAGGTACATGCATGAACCTGTTTTCGAATACTGTCTCGGTAATCATGCTAGTCCCCTGTCCCCGGCACAAGAGCGCCATCATCTGGGGCTGCATATCGGTAGGGAAACCGGGATAGGGTAAAGTTTTTACGTCCACCGGCGCAATATGCGAAGTGCCAGAAACACGCACACTATCACCGAGAATATCGATCTGCACCCCCGCTTCACGCAGCTTGGCCGTCACGCTGACCACATGCTCTGGAATAACATTTTCTACCAACAGCTCCCCGCCGGTGATGGCCGCCGCCATCATGTAGGTGCCAGCCTCGATGCGATCAGGTATGACCCGGTAATGCGGGCCACGGAAGGTTTTACGGCCGTGTATCACAATGGTGTCCGTACCTGCCCCATCAACACGGCCCCCCAGGCAATTAATGAAGCAAGCCAAATCAACAATCTCTGGCTCCTCGGCCGCATTTTGAATAAATGATACTCCGTCCGCAAAGCAAGCGGCCATCATAATATTCTCTGTGGCGCCCACACTAGGGTAGTCCAAGTAAATAGTGTTGCCGATAAGAGTCTTGGCGGTAGCCTCGACAAAGCCATGCCCAACTACGATATCAGCCCCGAGCAATGAGAAGCCTTTGAGGTGTAGGTCGATGGGGCGCGTACCAATAGCGCAGCCGCCTGGCAGTGATACCTTAGCCTTGCCTAGGCGCCCCAAAAGGGGACCCATAATGAGCACAGACGCCCTCATTTGACTGATGAGGTTGTAGGGGGCGTCATTGCCATTTAGGTTTTGGCAATCAATCTCAATCTCTTCGCCAAACGAATTGATGGTTCCACCCAAGTGGGAGATTACCTCCAACATGGTGGAAACATCGTTGAGCCTTGGCACCGACTCAAGCTTGGTTTTACCGTCATTCGCCATTAACGCGGCCGCCAAGAGAGGCAACACCGCATTTTTTGCCCCGCTGACAGCTATTTTTCCATTTAAGGGCACCCCTCCGCGCACTAACATAGTTGCCACAATATTACCTCCTCGCTGACTTATTGCGACAGCTATATTATGCCCAAATTGCCGGCGCTGTCTAGATGGAAAGACTTAAGTTTGGTGAGGCCAACCAGATTCGCGTTTTGTTATTTCCTGGGTCAAAACGCATCATCAACGATAAATTCGTGTGCCTGCCGGCGATGTTCACGCCCGGGGGCAAGTAGCGGCTGAAGCCGACAACATTGACGCTTGTTCCATCTGTATAAAATTCTTGCGTTTCTGCATGCAGCGCAGTGAGCACTTGCCCCACAATGAGGGCGACCTCACTCGGCGTGAGCTTGCCTTTCAGCACGCCTACGAAGCAAGTTGTGACCGTAGGACGAACACCTGCCGCCAGAAAAAAAGTGCGCAGAGTTGCCTCCATTTTCGCGATGGAGTGGCTCGGCACTGTAGTCGTCATAGTTAGTACGAGGTAGGTCTCCTGCCGCCCGTTGTTCATGAGCGATTGAGAATTTGTTTCTATAGAGTAGATGTCCGTGATGAAGGTGGCGTGCGCCTGTCTGGCGCCCATGTCTTCCCAATACTTTATATCTGTCGGCACTAGCCCGAAGGCCGCTTGCGAGGCGTGGCGAAGCAGTTCTTGCAGTTGTCCCACACTCTGCTTACTAACCGGGATGCTCGCCCAGCCGTTCATGCTCACCTCGAGCAAGGTCGCCTGAGATGCGGCGAAAGCCCGTTCCAATGGACTCCATTGTGGGCCCTCGCCACCCAAACGCAGCGCCATGTTGCCCCCAAAAAACATGAGACCTACAACCATAATACCAGTTACAAATTTTCGCATGAATACTCCCTCCCTTTGACCATGATTATTGGCCTTCTGGGAGGGCTTTATACCATAACTCTCACTTACAGGCCCCTAAGCGTGGCGTAGGAGAACTAGCACCACATCACCCGTAAAATCTGGCGAGCTAACCACGGAGAACTGTACGCCGCGTTTTACAGCAGCTTGCACATAGGCCATGGCACGACTTAGGTAGTCGGAGCGAACTAGTAGTTTCTCAATTTGCCGAGGGTCAAGTAAGGCGCTGAAGTCAGCACTTACCACATTGGTCTCTAGCTGTGGCAGCGTTAAGACCCAAGCCACCCGCTCTAAGAGCTGGCCTAAATGGGCATTGCGCTCTTTACGTCTGAAAACCGGAGTAGCGCCGTGGCCCTCTCGTAGCAGGGTGCGCTTCAGTTCACAACGCCGTCCATACTTCGAGAGAGCCTCGCGCTCAATTTTATCGCTCACTCGTCTCTGTCAACCGCTCTTATACGGGCTATGGCTTTACGCAAGGCCATTTCATTGCGCACAAAGTCGATCTCGGGGTTGCCCTTCTGTGCCAAGCGCTCCTCGGCGCGTGTCTTGGCGCGGCGAGCGCGCTCCACATCAATTTCGCTAGAGAGCTCTGCCGTTTCAGCGAGAATAATAACCTTGTGATCGGCGCCGACTTCCAGAAAACCTGCGCTCAGGGCTATTCTTTGCTCACCCTGCTCGTCTTTGATGCGCAATACGCCTGGTACGATTACGGTGACAAGGGGGATGTGCCCAGGTAAGATACCAATTTCGCCGTCGAGGGCGCGTACACTGACCATGGTGCACTCCCGGCTCACCACTTTGCGCTCCGGGGTCACTACCTCCACCCACATCGTACCCATTAGCGCTCGCCGCTTTCCGCGATAATGCGTTGCCCTTTCGCCATGGCTTGCTCAATAGCGCCCACCATCAGGAAAGCGTCTTCGGGCAAGGCGTCATGCTTGCCAGCGAGAATTTCGGCAAAACCACGCACTGTTTCGCGCACTGGCACATACTCGCCAGAGAGACCGGTAAAGACTTCGGCCACAAACATTGGCTGACTGAGGAAGCGCTGGATTTTGCGCGCGCGGGCGACTACAAGTTTGTCCTCTTCGCTGAGTTCATCCATGCCAAGAATGGCGATGACATCCTGCAGTTCTTTGTAGCGCTGCAACACGGCCTGAACGCCGCGTGCTACGTCATAGTGCTCCTGACCTAGAACGCGAGGATCGAGAATGCGCGAGGTGGACTCGAGGGGATCTACGGCCGGGTAGATGCCTAGCTCGGAGATGGAGCGCGACAAAACGGTTGTGGCGTCAAGATGGGCGAAAGTTGTCGCCGGAGCAGGGTCTGTAAGGTCATCCGCGGGCACATAGATGGCCTGCACGGAGGTGATACTTCCCTTCTTCGTTGACGTAATGCGCTCCTGCAATTGACCCACATCGGTAGCTAGCGTCGGCTGATACCCTACTGCCGATGGCATTCTGCCAAGAAGCGTCGAAACTTCTGCACCTGCTTGGACAAAGCGGAAGATATTATCGATGAAGAGTAGCACATCGCGCCCCTCTTCGTCACGGAAGTACTCTGCCATGGTGAGTCCGGTCAAGCCAACGCGCATTCTCGCGCCGGGCGGCTCGTTCATCTGCCCGAAGACGAGCGCCGTCTTATTGAGAACGCCTGACTCTGTCATTTCAAGATAAAGGTCATTGCCTTCGCGCGTGCGCTCTCCGACCCCGGCGAACACAGAGTAACCGCCATGCTCAATAGCGATATTGTGGATAAGCTCTTGAATGGCAACAGTCTTACCGACGCCTGCCCCACCGAAGAGGCCGATCTTACCGCCCTTAGAGTAGGGGCACAAGAGGTCGATAACCTTGATGCCTGTCTCCAGTATTTCTTCCGCAGGGCTGAGCTCCTCGAGGAGAGGTGCCGACCTGTGGATGGGGTGCTTAGGGGGCGCAACTAGTGCTCCCTTGCCATCGATGGGTTCGCCAAGAACGTTAAAGAGACGGCCTAAGGTCTGCGGTCCCACCGGGACGGCGATGGACTTGCCTGTGTCAACGACCTCCATGCCTCTCACTAAACCATCGGTAGAAGCCATGGCCACGCAGCGGGCCACGTTGTCACCGACATGGTGCATTACTTCTACAACTAGGATGCTCTCTTGCCCGGCGGGGTTGACGCTACTCACCGTGAGGGCATTAAGAATGTTTGGCAAATTGCCCGGAGAAAACTTGACGTCGATGACCGGGCCCATTACTTGTGTGATATTTCCCTTGTTCACAGCGAGGCCTCCTTACTTGAGCGCTTCTGCACCGGCTACCAGCTCCGAGATTTCCCGGGTAATACTGGCTTGCCGTGCACGGTTGTATTTAAGGGTTAATCTCTTTATCATGTCGTCCGCATTATTAGTAGCCGCATCCATGGCTGTCATGCGAGCGCCATGCTCACCGGCTTTCGCCTCGAGCAGTGTGCGATAGATCAGGGTATTGATATGGCGCGGGAGCAGATGCTCGAGCACCTCATCTGAACTCGGCTCAAAAAGGTACTCTGCCTCAACCTTTTCCCTTGGCGAACGAGAACCCACTACCGGTAGAATCTGCAGGGCCTCCTGCCGCTGTACTAAGGGATTGATAAAGTGGGGGTATACTAACCAGACTTCGTCGACGAGGTTGGCAAGGTAGAGGTCGCGCACCGTCTCGCCTATGCCCTGGGCTTGCTTAAAGGAAATGTTATCGCCAAGCCCCGTAAAGTCGCCCACTAGAGGATACTTGCGCCTCTTAAAGTAATCGCGTCCCTTGCGTCCCACGGCAAAGATCATCGGTAGCTCGTCGCCATTCTCCTGCATTACCTTCACGGCTTTGCGAATAAGGTTGGCGTTAAAGCCACTGCACAAGCCCCGGTCTGCCGTCACCACCAAGTAGGCGCGACGCTTTCCTTCTCGTTTAACTAAGAATGGATGCAGGTTTTCATCTGTTCGCGCTGCGACACGGCGCAGCACCTCCTGCATGGCGAGCGCGTAGGGGCGAGCTGAGATAAGAGCAGATTGGGCCCGGCGGAGCTTAGCAGCCGAGACCATCTTCATGGCACGTGTTATCTGTTGCGTGTTTTTTACGCTACGAATTCTGCGGCGAATATCGCGCAAGGTGGCCACTATACCTCACCCCCTCTTTAAGAAAACAAGCGCTTAAACTCGGCTATGGCCTCATCGAGAGCTTTGCTGGTCTCTGGGCTGAGGGCTTTTTCTTCTCTAATAGTAGAGAGAATGCGGCTATGCTTGTCTCGCATGACACGCAAAAATTCCCCTGCAAAACCAACTACTCGCTTAACTTCAACACTGTCTAAATGTCCGTGCACGCCGAGGTAGATGCTAACCACCTGCTCTTCGATAGGCATGGGGACATTTTCTCCCTGCTTGAGGAGCTCCGTAAAGCGCTCCCCGCGTGCCAAACGCGCCTGGGTGGCCCTGTCTAGCTCTGAACCGAACTGCGCAAAGGCCGCCAGCTCACGATACTGCGCCAGTTCAAGGCGGAGTCGCCCCGCTACTTGGCGCATGGCCTTAATCTGAGCCTTGCTACCCACGCGGGAGACAGATAGGCCTACGTTGACCGCAGGACGAATACCAGAGTAAAACAGGTCGCTTTCCAAGAAAATCTGCCCATCAGTGATAGAAATGACGTTCGTGGGAATGTAGGCTGAAACGTCGCCTGCCTGTGTCTCGATAATGGGGAGAGCGGTAAGGCTTCCGCCGCCATACTCTTTCGATAGACACGCAGCGCGCTCCAGAAGACGAGAGTGCAAGTAGAAGACATCCCCAGGGTAGGCTTCGCGGCCGGGCGGGCGCCTAATCAGGAGCGACATGGCGCGATAGGCAACGGCATGCTTGGAAAGATCATCGTATATCACGCAGACATCGCGACCCTCATGCATAAAGTATTCACCCATGGCGCAACCAGCGTAAGGCGCCAAGAACTGCAGGGTAGCGCTGTCTGCAGCGGTAGAAGATACTACGATGGTGTAGGAGAGTGCACCATGGCTTTCTAGCGTGCGCACAATTCGCGACACTGTCGACGCTTTTTGGCCAATGGCCACATAGATGCAGATAACTCCCTGCCCTTTTTGGTTGATGATGGTGTCTACGGCGATGGCGGTCTTACCTGTGCCGCGGTCGCCAATAATTAGTTCGCGCTGGCCACGTCCAATAGGGATCATCGAGTCAATGGACTTAAGCCCAGTCTGCAGCGGTGTATCTACTGGTCTGCGCTCGATAACACCAGGCGCGATAATTTCCACCGGGCGATACTTGTCTGTTACGATGGGGCCGTTGCCATCGAGGGGCTGGCCTAGGGGGCTGACGACTCGTCCAAGCAGTGCTTCCCCGACAGGTACCGAGGCAATGCGCCCCGTGCGCTTTACCGTGTCGCCTTCTTTGATGCCCACGTCAGAGCCAAAAATGGCCACCGCCACATTGTCTTCCTCAAGATTGAGTACCGCACCAAAAACGGCACCCGGAAACTCCACGAGTTCACTCGCCATGACATTGTCTAGCCCGTAAACACGAGCAATACCGTCACTAACGGTTAGGACGGTGCCGACCTCGGCCACTTCGATTTGCGACCGGTAATTTTCTATTTCCCGCCGCAGAATAGAGCTAATTTCTTCTGGCTTAAGGCGCAATATCTTTCACCTCTGCAATCCTGACTTCTACTTGTGAAAGCTGATTTTTTAGGGCCTTGAGTCGTGCCATAACGCTGCCATCGTAGACTACATTGCCCACCCGTACAGTGACCCCGCCTAAGAGCCTAGGCTCTATACGAAGGTCAAGCACTACTCTCTCTGGCTCCCCGAGTTTATGCTTAAGACTTTGGATTTCATCATTCGTCAGGGGGGTGGCACTATGCACCACAGCGTGGAGCTCGCCCCTATCTCTTTGCGACAGTTTCGTGAAGGCTACGACGATGCTATCAAGCTCTGACTCGCGCCCCTTGTCGATAAGTAATTTGAGAAAGTCGACCGCGGCGACTTGGTAGCCGACAGAGAGCTTGTCCACGATGGCTTTACGTCTCTTTTTCTCCACGCGGGGGTGCGAAAAAAGAAGACTCGCGGCTTTGTCTTTGACGAGAGTTGAGAAGGCGAAAAGATCCTCGTGCACTTCATCGACAATGCTTTGCTCTTTGGCCACAGCAAAGAGGGCCAGAGCATAGCGCATGGCCAGAATTTCGCCGGCCATTACTGCCTGCCCATCCCTTCAAGGGTGTCGGAGATGAGTTGGCGATGTGTGGCAGGGTTGATCTCCCGCCCGATGACCATGGCCGCCGAACTGATGGTCAACTCTAAGACATGCTCCTTGAGCATGGCCATGGCCTTGCCCACTTCATGTTGCACCTCAGATTGCGCGCGCTCTACAATGCGTGCGCTTTCCTTCCGCGCCTCGGCAACTAGTTCATCCTTAATTTTTTGGCCATGTTTGGTGGCCTCTTCTATAATGCGCTGGCTGGTCTCCCTCGCCTGCGCAATCTCGCTTTCAAAGGTTTGACGCATACTCTCGGCTTCTTCCCGAGCGAGAGCGGCCTCATTCAATGCCCTTTCAATGCCCGCTGACCTTTCCGCCATGACCTTGCGCACCGGCTTGTACAAGAAATAGGTGAGCAAACCCATGAGCACGAAAAAGTTCAGGAGCATCTGGACCATGTACAACGGGTTCAGCATCCCGACCACTCCTTTTTAGGTAGAACAAGCGCCAAGAAGGGAATGGGCCTTGGCCCATTCCACTTCCTGACCCAGGTACATATACTATCTCTCAATAATAAGGTTAAACAACGGGCGAGCAAACATAAGAATCATGAATAGCGCAATGGCCAAGGAGTAAATACCCGTGGATTCGGCGATGGCATCGCCAAGAATAAGGTAAGTACGAATCTTGCCTTCGGCTTCAGGTTGACGCGCAATGGCTTCTACGGCCTTACCGGCGGCATAACCTTGCCCAATACCAGGACCGATACCGGCAATCAAGGCTAGGCCTGAACCAACGAAAACGGCCGCGATGACAATAACATACCCCCAAAAAGTTACATCAGTCAATCTTTTCCCCTCCTTTCAAAGTGAGCGAAATTACTCCGCTTGGACTTGTATATAGGCAACTGCTAGCAAGGTAAAGACTAGCGATTGCACCACACCCACAAAGACTCCGAACCACAAATTAAGAATTCCGGGCATGACCCAGGGCACCAACTGATAAAACACAAAAGTCATTACTAAGCCACCAAACATATTGCCATAGAGGCGAAAACCATGCGACAAGACCTTGCCGAGCTCGCCAATGATATTCATCGGCAACATAATTGGGTAAGGCTCAATGTAGGCCTTTAAGTAGGCCCCCAAGCCTTTGCGATGGATGGCCGTACCATGGGCCACCAGAAACACGAACGTCGCTAGGCCTAAGGTTGTGTCTAAGCGCGTAGTGGGGCTAGTCACAAAGGGTATGAGTCCAGACAAATTGAGTGTCAGGGTGAAGATGCCGATGGTCGCAATGAGCGGAATATAGGATACACCTGACTTACCCATCATGTCTATGACCATAGACTCAAAAAAGGACATCATCATTTCGGCCACATTTTGCGCCCCGCGCGGCACAGCCTGTAGCCTACGCGTGGCCATGTAGGCAAAGAGCACTATAAAGGCCATGACCACCCAAGAGACGACCACAAAATCTGGCACGGGAACGCCAAAGATACGAAAAATTATTGCTGATTCGACTTCTAACATCTTCTCCACCACACCCCATCATTTGTGTCTGCGATTAAGGACGTGCACAAGTTCCCCAAGATAAATGGCCATCTTAATGGTAAGGACCCCGATAACGGTGGCCGCAAAATTGAACCAAGGATTAAAGAATGGTACAACCATTACGGCGGCAATAAAGAACATGCGTTTAGCAAAAGCGCGCCGAGCGATACGGGTGGCGACGAGAGGGTTCTTGTGTCGTGTAAGGGAGTGGACATCAAGCACCAAGAGGCGCAGGTAAACAATCGCGCCCACACCGCCAAGGAGCAAACCTAGCGAGGCCTGCCAGGCGAAAAGGAGCGAGGCCGCACTAAGTGCGAGAACAATGAAAATAATGCGCCCCCGCAATTCGCGTTCGAGCTGTAAGGGGTCATTCATTGTGCTCACCATTCCTCTCGCGAAAGAACCCCTCGATGGTGTTATAGACACTCCACAAGGCGCCTCCTATACCAGCTACGGTCCCTAGCAAAGTGAATACTACTCCCGTAGTTAGCTACTTGTCAAGCCACAGGCCAATATAGGCCCCTACGGCCACCGCCACAACTACATTTAACCCAATCTGCGTGAGGAGCGACAACAGCTCATACCCGGAGCGCAGGCGCATACTACACCGAAACGTGTATACAATATGCACTCGTGTTATGATTTCCACGAGAATTTTGCGTCTCCTGCAAAGTGAAAAAGTTAACTTGATATTCTTTCATCTTTTAGACCACCCACTCTGCTGGTCTTTCATCGCGTCGTCCAAAGTAGTGCAAGAGCCCCTCGGCCACCCGACGTGAGGCCTGCCCATCGCCGTAGGGATTAACGGCGTTCTTCATCGCTAGGTAGGCCTCGGTAGATTTCAGCAAACGCTTAGTCTGCTCCACTATCCCCTGTCGCGACGTGCCCACTACGACCACGGTTCCAGCCAGTACGGCTTCTGGGCGCTCGGTGTTGTTGCGCATAACCAGTACGGGTACTCCGAGCGCTGGCGCCTCCTCCTGCAGCCCACCGGAGTCGGTAAGGATGAGGTAGCTCTTGGCCATCAAATTATGAAAGTCATCGGTATCGAGGGGGTCGAGGAGATGTATTCTCTCCTGGCCGGAAAGAAGTGGCATCACCACCTCGCGCACAACGGGGTTAAGATGTACGGGGAAGACCACCTGTATATCAGGAAAATCGTCCACAATGTCAAGCAGCGCCTGGCACATCTCGCCCATGGGCGCGCCCCAGTTTTCTCGCCGGTGCACCTCAACGAGAAGCACCCGACCGCCTAACGGCAACTCTTTAAGCGCAGGGGCGTGAAACTCATACTGCGCTCGCACAGTAGTCGCTAAAGCGTCGATAACGGTATTGCCCGTAACGTAAATGCTCGCGGCTTTAATACCTTCGCAGAGCAAGTTGTCGCGCGAAGTTAAAGTGGGGGCAAAGTGTATGTCTGCTAGGGCGCCAGTAAGCTTGCGGTTCATCTCCTCGGGGAAAGGCAAGTACTTATGGTGGGTGCGTAGCCCCGCCTCGACATGGCCCACGGGTACTTGGTTAAAAAAAGCAGCCAAGCTGGCGGCAAAAGTGGTGAGGGTGTCGCCATGCACGAGTATAATATCCGGCCGATCCTCACGGAAGATATTGTCTAGCCCCAAAACCGCGCGAGAAAAAGTCTCTGGCAAGGTCTGCCTGTCGCGCATAATATTTAAGTCGTACCGCGGTTCAATATGGAAAAGGCGCAGCACTTGATCAAGCATGGCGCGATGCTGCCCTGTGACGCAAGCGGCGACACTAAACTCCGGGCGCCTGGCTAATTCCGTTATGACGGGGGCCATTTTAATGGCCTCTGGCCTCACGCCAAAGACAGTAAACACTTTAATCGTCAATCAATGCTCCACCTTCCGCCACAGCTAGGCCGATACTATTCTTCTGCCCCGGCTTCACCGAGACGTTTAACTTGCAGTCCTGCTTCTGCCAGTAGTTCTTGGCCCAAGCGATCTGGGTAGTCCGAATTAAATACGACGCGCGCAATCTTGGCGTTAATAATCATTTTGGCACACATAACACAGGGGAAGTGGGTGGTGTACAGCGTGCCGCCCCGAATGGACACCCCAGAAGAGGCCGCCTGGATGATAGCGTTTTGCTCGGCATGCATGCCGCGGCACAGCTCGTGGCGCTCGCCAGAGGCGATGCCCCGCTCTTCCCGCAGGCAGCCGATATCTGTGCAGTGCCGCAGCCCAGAGGGTGCGCCGTTGTACCCGGTAGTCAGAATACGGCGGTCATAAATGATAAGCGCCCCAATACGCCGCCGGCAACAGGTGCTGCGCTCTGCCACCACCTTGGTAATAGCCATAAAGTATTCATCCCAGCCGAGCCTCGTCATTTTGTGCCAAAGAGCCTGTCGCCGGCATCACCGAGGCCGGGTACTATGTAGGCGTGTTCATTAAGATGCGAATCTATGGCCGCCGTATATATCTCTACCTCGGGGTGTGCGCCGTGTACGGTGGCAATGCCCTCTGGGGCGGCAATCAAGCACATCAGCTTGATATTTGTGGCGCCCTTGCCCTTCAGGTAGTTTATAGCGGCGACAGCAGAGCCGCCCGTGGCCAGCATGGGGTCAAGGACAATAAGCTCTCTTTCGGCCACATCTGTCGGCAGCTTGGCATAGTACTCAACTGGGCTAAGCGTCTCTGGGTCGCGGTACAGGCCAATATGGCCGACTTTCGCCGTAGGAACAAGGCGGAGGAGCCCATTGACCATGCCTAGACCGGCCCTGAGAATGGGCACGATGCCTAGCTTCTTGCCCGAGAGCACTTTGCTATGCGTCTTTGCTACCGGTGTCTCTATAAGCACCTCTTCTAAAGGCAGGTTACGCGTCACTTCGTAGGCTAGGAGCATGGCCACTTCGTCAACTAACTCCCTAAACTCTTTGGAGCCGGTATGCTTGTCCCGGATAAAAGTCAGCTTGTGCTGGATAAGGGGGTGGTCTAGCAGGTAGACATTATTATCGCTACGCATAAAGCGGAAACTCAGCACACAAGGTGCCAACGCCCTTTATCACACTCGCGAGCACCACTTCATTGTCGCTGTTTTCCAGAGCATCGGCCACTAGGTCGGCAATCCTCGCCATAGCGCTTTCTGTCATGCCGCGCGAGGTCATGGCAGGGGTACCAATGCGAATACCGCTCGTGGTAAACGGACCTTCGGGGTCGAAGGGGATGGTGTTCTTATTTACCGTTATGCCGACGCTATCGAGGACTTTTTCGGCCTTCTTGCCCGTGAGCCCCTTGCTACGCAAGTCAACGAGCAGCAGATGGTTGTCAGTACCGCCCGACACCAGGTCAAAGCCACGCCGCAAGAGGCCCTCAGCCAGTGCTTTGGCATTGACTACAACCTGCTCTTGGTATGCGGCAAATTCTGGCAAGAGGGCTTCTTGGAAAGACACGGCCTTGGCGGCGATGGTGTGCATGAGCGGCCCGCCCTGCATGCCGGGAAAAACTGCTTTGTCGATGGCCTTGGCCCAGTCTGCCGTACAGATGATCATGCCACCACGTGGTCCACGTAGCGTCTTATGGGTGGTGGTAGTGACAAAGTCAGCAAAAGGAATAGGACTGGCATGGAGGCCGGCGGCCACGAGGCCCGCAATGTGGGCCATATCTACCATAAACAAAGATCCAGAGAGGGTGGCGATCTCTTTAAGACGCTTAAAATCTATTTTGCGTGGGTAGGCACTAGCCCCCGCCACGAGGAGCTTGGGCTTGTGCTCTAGAGCTAGCCGCTCCACTTCGCTGTAGTCGATAAAGCCGTCCGTACCGACCCCGTACGAGACAAAGTTGTAAAGCTGCCCCGAGAAATTGACGGGACTGCCATGGGTTAAATGCCCCCCATGTGAGAGATTCATGCCGAGCACCGTGTCGCCAGGCTTTAAGCAAGCAAAGTACACAGCCATATTGGCCTGTGCGCCGGAATGCGGCTGCACATTGGCATGGTCACCACCAAAAATACGCAGCGCACGTTGACGCGCGTAGTCTTCAGCCTTATCTACCACCTGGCACCCACCATAGTAGCGCTTGCCTGGGTATCCTTCAGCATACTTGTTGGTCAGCACTGAACCCATGGCCTCTAGCACGGCCCGCGAGACAAAATTCTCAGAGGCAATCAACTCTAAGTGATGCTGCTGACGCACAAGCTCCTCATCAAGCACCGCTGCGATCTCGGGGTCAATTAACTTTAAACTCACTGTCATCCGCTCCTCTACATGTCTTGTTAATCGTCTCTTGTTCAGCTATTTTTTGCAGTCGCAAGGCGTGTTTTCCGCCCGCAAACTCATTCTCTAGCCAAGCTGTGACAATCTCAAGGGCCAAACCAACGCCCACAATCCTTTGCCCCAGACATAAAACATTAGCGTCATTATGCTGACGCGACATCTTGGCCGAATAGGTGTCGTGACAGAGGGCGGCGCGCACACCACAGCGCTTATTGGCAGCAATCGACATGCCAATGCCCGAACCACAAATTAAGATACCAAGATCAGCTTCTACACCAACTACATCGTCGCAAACTAATGCTGCAAAATCTGGGTAGTCGACAGAAAGCTCACTGAAGCACCCGCGGTCCTGTGTTTCGTGCCCTAGGCGAGAGAGTAGGCCTAAAATTTCTTGCTTGAGCGGGTACCCAGCGTGGTCACATCCGAGCGAGATCCTCACCACTTAACACCTGCCTCACCAATAATCCAAACTATATTCTATCATAACTAAGTCCTAGACGCGCCCTCAGGAAGTCTCTTTTAGTTTTTCTTGTACCTTGGCTAAGAGCAATTCTATCTCTTCCGCACTTTGCAGGTAGATGTCTTCGCCCTGCCCAAAAGGGTCGGCTACGTCGGATGAGGCGAGAAAAGCCTCTACTTTCTCAATTTCTTGCCGTTCACGGTAGAGAAGTTCCCTAAGTTGCCCTTGCATTTCCACCAGCTGTTCCTCCACAGCCTGCAACTCGGCTAAAAGCTCGCTGCGTCTAATTTGCAGATCGGCAATGTTGGGGGAGTTTTTAAGAGCAAACTGACGTCGCTTCTCGTCCACAGACGCATAGAGCGCATGAAGTCTGGCCGTAATTTCTTGCTTGTCCGCCTCGCTTAAAGCAAAGTCTTTAATGGTATGTATCTTGCCCTTAGCAGCAGGAAAACGCTCGCAGACCACCTCTTTGTGCCGCTTAGTCATGGTCAGTACCATGTCTGCCCACTCCACCATTTCTTCCGTGATCATTTGTGCCCGGTGCTCGGCTAAATCTATCCCTCTCTTGCCCATCACCAGAGTCGCCCCGCGCGAGGCCTGCGCCCCTGTTTCTGCCGCCACACCAGCTGAACGCACGGTGTCGTTACCGCTACGTTTAAACATAGCCTCCGCCATGGTGCTACGGCAGGTGTTCCCTGTGCAGACGAAAAGAATCTTCATGCTTGTCCTCCTATGACTTGTGATGCGGCCTTGTAGAGGCGATTCATGACCGCCTCACCGAGCCCCTTACTTTCGATTCCTTCGACCAAAATTCTCTCCACCCCTAGACTATCAGCTTCTCTTAAGTAGGCATAGAGTCTCTGCGCGGCTAAATCCACACTTCCCCTTTCTCCCAACGTAAACTTGTGTACATTGGCGGGCAAACCATCTAAGGTATCGGCATAGGCGATAACTGCCGTGCTCAAATCGCGAGCTAAGGAGGCCGCAATTTCATCTCGGTTCGCTTTTACATATAGAATTAGCTGAGCCTCCGGAGCGTAATGTACATACTTCATACCAGGCGCCTCTGGAACGCCCTCGGTCTCTGTCGAAAGCATGACCGGAAGCTTGGCCACCTCTTCTAACATGGAGCGGGTTACAGAGCCCGGCCGTAACACGACAATGCGGTCAGAAAAGACCCTGATTACTGTTGACTCAAGCCCCACCGTTGTCTCACCGCCGTCTAGCAAGGCGTCAATCCGGCCCACTAAATCTTGGGCCACGTGCTGGGCTGTGGTGGGGCTCGGGCGACCAGAAATATTGGCGCTTGGCGCCACGAGAGGAACACCTGTCGCGGCAATGAGCTTTAGCGCGAGGGGATTGCTCGGCATGCGCACGCCAACTGTGTTGCGCCCCGCTGTGACGAGAGGAGACACCGCCTCCTGCTTGTTTAGAACTAGGGTCAAAGGTCCCGGCCAAAAGGCCATCATCAACTTCTCTTCGGTAGGGCTAAACTCCCGCGCCACGAGGGCAAGTTCACGAGGATGCGAGATGTGCACGATGAGAGGGTTGTCACTAGGCCTACCCTTAGCGGCAAAGATTTTCTTTATGGCCACCTCGCTGTCATAGCGTGCCCCTAGACCGTAAACCGTTTCAGTCGGAAAAGCCACCACGCCGCCCTCCTTAAGGATCTCCGCGGCAGCCTGCACATCTTTTTCTGGGACGCTGCCCCACTGGGCTGAAAAAATGAACATCATTGTCACCTGCTTAAGTTTTGCTCTTTCTATTTTACCACGACTTGTTTCCAATATGTTCTCTATCCACGCTACGCGAGCCTCTCTCGTTTCTCTCGCTTCTCATTTTCATCACTAAGGTGTATACTAATACAAACATATGTTTGGAGAGAAGCTCATGCGTCAGATTATCCATCTCGATATGGATGCTTTTTTTGCGTCCGTGGAGCAGCTAGATTTTCCCCATTTGCGCGGCAAGCCTGTGATTGTCGGTGGTGCCCCCAATGAGCGGGGAGTCGTCTCCACTTGTTCTTACGAGGCCCGCAAATTTGGCGTGCACTCCGCCATGCCTCTCAGCGAAGCTTATCGGCGTTGCCCGCACGGCATCTTTGTGCACGGCAGAGGTAGACGCTACCGCGAGATATCGCAACAAGTCTTTGCCATTATGGCCGCATTCTCCCCTCTCTTTGAGCCTGTTTCTATCGATGAGGCCTTTCTCGATGTCACTCACTCGCAAAACCTCTTTGGCACCGCTCCCCATATGGCGCGAACCATTCAAGAGCGCGTGCAGGCCGAACTACACCTCTCCTGCTCCTTAGGGGTAGCCCCCAATAAGTTTCTCGCCAAACTAGCGAGCGACCTCAAAAAGCCCGGCGGGCTGGTGGTTATTACGGAGCAACACGCTAAAGACATTCTCGCCCCCCTGCCGGTGGGCAAAATTTGGGGCGTGGGCGCGAAAACAGCGGCCGAGCTCCACAAACTCGGCCTAAAAACCATAGGAGACCTGCAAAAATGCGACGCTTCTTCTTTAGAGAGACGCCTAGGGGGCCATGGACGACACATTTGGCATCTCGCTCGAGGTGAGGATGACCGCGCCGTAGAAAGCTATGATGCGGTCAAATCAATTGGTCACGAGCACACTTTTGCTGTCGATGTAGCGGAGGTGGATGTCATCAGGGCCTCTCTCTTGTCTCTGGCGGCAAAAGTGGGCCGCCGCTTGCGCAAGCTGGGGTTACGAGCACGCGTAGTCCATTTAAAACTTCGCTACCTAGACTTTACTACCTACTCGCGCCAAACAACCTTACCCCTAGCTACCGACATCGATAGCGAGATTTTTGCTGTAGCCCGCAAACTATTCGACACCAACTTTGATGGGCGACCGGTGCGCCTCGTCGGGGTTTCGGCTCATCAACTGGTGGGAGAGGGAGAGCGCGAAGAACAGCTTGACCTCTTCGTACCGCGTAGCGAAAAGAGCCGCCAAGTGGCAGCCGTAATGGACAAAATTAAGGACCGTCACGGTGAGAAAAGCATTACTTACGGCCTAATCACCGAGCATGAAGAATAAAACCGCCAGAGTCCTGCGGAACTCGGGCGGTTTATCTTTTAGACATTTATCTTGCCTTGCCTAATCAAAGGAAGGAGCGCCACCAAGAGCGACCCAACTACAAACCCTGCCAGGACCAACTCGGGCACGCCATGGGTAAGGGCAATGGTCCATGCTGCTGTCGGGGTGAGGTACCCTCGCCATACCGCCAAAAGCAAAGTGCCCGCGGTGTTAGTAAAAGTACCCACAACGCCAGCCACAATTCCGGCCACACCTAAACCACCCAGTAGACCCTTCCCGGCGGGTAGGTACTGTGCTGTGAGCTTACGCACACCGCGAAAGGCCAGCCAGGCAAAAAGCCCGATGACTAAACGTGCGGGTATCACCACCAAGGGGTCAGCCATAAAGCGCAAACTAAAGAGCCCAAACAAGAGCCCCACAAAGGCACCTACCAGCGGCCCTTCCAACACCCCGGCTATAATTACCGGCACATGCATAAAAGTAGCTGCCCCCGCAGGGGTTGGTAAGGCGATAAAACCCCAATTGGTTACACCTAGGACCACGGTCACGGCCGTGAGCAAGCCGGAAATAACGATTTGCCTCGTCGAAACTTTCATCTTCTTCTTTCCTCCGTTCTCGTTCCTCTCGGATACCAGACGCATGCATAGCGATTATCGAAACTCGGGTCGAGTCCCGCAGGGTATTCACCATTGGCTGTGAATACCCCAGGGTACTCGCCCTAGGGCGCGTGTGGCAGCCACCCATATGCCCGTAAGCGAAAGATGGGGTTCATAGACGTCCACCACATCTCGCAAACCATCTTGCAGAAAGGCACCAATGCCCCCCGTCAGCACGACGCGCAACCTGCCTTGTTCTTCTTGCACGCGGCGAATCATACCGCGCACTAGTTCCAGATAGCCGTAGTAAATTCCTGCTTGCAGGCATTCTACAGTCGTCACATTGATAACACGGGGCGGTTTTTTCAAGGGCACCTCAGATAATAAGGCGGCACGCCGCGTCAGCGCTGCAAAAGACAACTCCATGCCGGGGACAATAGCCGTTCCACAGTAGACACCGCTCTTAATAACACAGAAAGTAGAGCCGGTGCCAAGATCCACATTAAGGCTATCCTGCCCCCACAACCACTGCGAGGCTAGTGCATTGACATAGAGGTCGGGGCCTAGCTCGGCATAGTTCACAGTGGCAAAAGTTAGACCGAGGTCATCCCGAACAGTGAGGACTTCCATGTCCCGCGGGAAAAGGGCCTGCTTAAGAGCCTCTGTTGCTTGCGGCACGACCGAGGCACAGACAACCCTGGCCAGAGGGGCTAACTGCTTGGCTAGCCCAGAATACTCATCGGCATGGCGAGTAGTTGCTTGCGCCATCACCGACAAGACTCTCCCCTGCTCATCGAGGTAGCCTATGTTCGTACGGGTATTGCCAATGCTTACCGCAATCAACATATGCCACTCCCCCTTAAGCTAATTTTATGGCCTCGCGCTAGGCAGTGTCAATAAGGAAGGTGTGTGGCGAGAAATTGAGTACACCAAAAGGGATTGCCCCCCCTGAAAGCGAATAAACGCTAGTACGTCTTTGAAAGGAGTGTCTGCCTTGACCGACAAACGTAGCCCCCATAAACGGAATAGAGTGGCGCACAGCATCTACATTCTTGCTGTTGTGGCCTCCTTTGCGATACTGGCTATGACCATAGTGCTAATTATTCCTGCCGATCTGGGAACTCCCTATGAACCGTTAGAAATAGGCCAGAGCTTTGTTTTTGACCCTTGGGAAATCACCCTTGGGCATTTACATCTCTCTTATCCCGCGGGGGGTGTTATGGTGGAGGCGAGCCGACACGGCGAGCTTACGGCCTTTGTCCTCCTGGCTGAAGGAACGGCCCATTTCTCTGGAAATGAAGAGGGCGCGTCTTTCCCCATTACGCAGCTGGTGCTACATGCGCATCCGGCCGAAATCGCTGTCCTGCGTGGGCAGACCTTCATTGCCCAGGAGGTGCTGCCTGAGGCCATGGACGAGGCCATGGCCCTCTTGGCCACGATTGCCCATGAAGAACCTGTGCTTGAGGTTTTCGGCGTGCGCAAAGTCTTTCTGCCCCGGCGTGGAGTGGCGCGCGTCGCCCTGTTTAGTCCGGAGGGCGAGCGTGCGACCTACATACAGGCACGGCGCACCTTGTGGCAAGGACCAGGGGCGTTGCCCATTGCACTGCACAACCCCGGCGCCAAGCAATACCCCCCGCACGACCAGTTCATTATGAGCTTGGCGATACTAGCGGTCATGCTTGCCGCTGTAGCTGCCGGGGTGGTCTTTGTTACGCAAGATTACGACCCTCAGGCCACCTATGGCCATGAGGGGGCCAAAATAATGTGGCCCTTAGGGCTGGCCTTACTTCATGTGGTGGTCGAGTCCTACCTAGTGCTTCAGGCCCTCCACCCCCTAGTCATCTTGGGCTGGAGAGTAATGATTATGTCGGGTATTTTGTGGATCGCCGATACCTATGGCAATGCCTTGACTTTCCTCGGCTGCACCATGAAACGCGTGCTGCCTGCCATTGGGACAGGCATCTGGACAGGTCTACTTCTGTATCTCTGTGGCACCTTAGCCCTGCCGAGTGGCCTCAACATTGTCACCGCCGACCTCTTGACTAATCTAGTCTATGTCACTGTCAGCTCTGCCCTTTTCCACGAAATATTGTGGCGAGGCTTGGTGCAAGGCGCTTTGCGACAACACCACAGCGCCAGCTTTAGCATCGGTGTGACCACCGTTCTCGCCGCCCTTTTCTCCTTAATCCCTGCCTTGCTCGCAGGCAACTTTGCTGCGGCCGTACTAATTCAAAGCTTTTTCATTGTGCCCATGAGCACAATTATGCTTGGCTTGGTTTATGAGCGCACCCACAACATCTTCGCCCCTCTAGCCACGGTGACAACCATGCACATTCTCTCGTTTCTGTTGCATTTTTGAGCAGCGCCGACCACTGAAGGAATCAAAAAAGCCCCACCTTGAGGTGGGGCCTTTAACTTTGCCGCTTGTGGCTAACTCGCCTGTACTTTGCGTTTACGCTGATCCCTTAAATACATGGAGTAACCGCCGCCCGCGATGGGTAGGAGCATGGCCACCAGCAGGGCTGCGTGGGGGTATAAACCATGCCTCTGCCACACGAGAAAAAATACCGCCAAGAGCCCCGTCACGCTGAGCACGGGCACCGGACCGACATGGGGCAGGTACAGTGGGAGGGAGGTGTGCTTGTAAAGCAGGTAGGCCAGCAAGGCGGGAACTAACCCCAGCGCAAATTCGAGGGGAAAATGGTAGATAGTAACCCCAAAAGCCGGAGCTAGACCGCCGCCACCGCGAAAACCAAAGTAGAGCGGCCAGTTGTGCCCGGCCACTACGGCCATAGCACTTAGGAGCATCACCACAGGGTCTCTGCTTAGCGTGTAGACAAAGTAGGCGACTAAAACACCCTTTAGCGCATCAGAGATGCCCACGAGTAGTCCGAAACCCCAGCCAAACTGACGAACGGAGCCCGAGCCACCAGGATTGTCTGTGTTGCGGATGTCTTTCCCTTTAAGCAGTCGGCTATAGACAACGCCAAACAACAAGGAACCGACTAAGTAAGCCAGTGCTACTACTGTCAAACCCCAAAACACATTTACTCCCTCCGCTCCTGCTTTTGACTAGAATAACCCGGAAATTTTGCCGTCTGCATCCACGTCGATTTTCTCAGCCGCAGGCTCTTTTGGTAAGCCGGGCATGGTCATAATATCGCCGGTAAGAGCTACTATAAACCCCGCACCGCGCGAAACTCTAAGCTCGCGCACGGTAATGCGAAAACCACGCGGGCGACCGAGGAGGCTGGGGTCGTCACTGACGGAATACTGGGTCTTGGCCATGCAGATCGGCATCTTGTCAAAGCCAAGTTTCACAAACTGGCGCATGGTGTTTTCGGCTTCCTTGGTGAAATCAACGCCATCGGCACCGTATATTTCCCGGGCAATGGTTGCTATTTTATCCTTTATGGGCAGGTCAACAGAGTAGAGCGGCTTGAAATCGGCCGGCTCGTTTTCGATAGTAGTGAGTACCGCTTCGGCGAGAGCCTTGCCGCCCTCCCCGCCCTTGGCCCATACTTCTGACAAAGCCACCTTTGCACCTATCTTATGGCAACTTTCCGCAATCAATGCTAGTTCGGCTTCCGTATCCGCGGGGAAGCGGTTAATAGCCACCACTACCGGCACCCCAAACTTCTGCATGGACTCAATATGGCGCTCAAGATTGGCCACACCGAGACTTAAGGCCGCTAGGTTCTCTGTGTTGAGCTTCTTGATGTCGGCATTGCCGTGCAGTTTAAGTGCACGGGCCGTCGCCACAATGACGGCAACCTTCGGTTTAAGTCCGGCAAACCGGCACTTAATATTAAAGAACTTCTCTGCACCAAGGTCCGCCCCAAAGCCGGCCTCGGTCACCACATAGTCGGCTACCTTGAGAGCTAGTTTAGTGGCCTGCACGGAGTTACAGCCATGTGCGATATTGGCAAAAGGACCGCCATGAATAAAGGCGGGTACATTCTCTAGCGTCTGCACCAAGTTCGGCTTAATGGCGTCTTTTAAGAGCGCCGCCATAGCCCCTGCTACTTTAAGGTCGGCCACGGTGACTACTTCGCGCTCTGTATTGTAGCCCACAACTATGCGGCTGAGGCGCTCTTTGAGGTCGGCAATGTCTAGTGCCAGACAAAGAATGGCCATCACCTCTGAGGCTACGGTGATATCAAAGCCATCCTCGCGGGGAACGCCATTATTCTTGCCACCCAGGCCGACAATGGTCTGCCTGATGGAACGGTCATTCATGTCCATAGCGCGGCGGAAGGTGATGCGGCGCGTGTCAATGTTCAAGGCATTACCTTGGTGAATATGGTTATCTAGGATGGCTGCCAGCATATTGTGCGCTGTGGTAATGGCGTGCAGGTCGCCGGTGAAGTGCAGATTAATGTCCTCCATGGGTACGACTTGCGAGAAGCCGCCGCCCGCAGCTCCGCCCTTGACGCCCATACTAGGACCAAGCGAGGGCTCGCGCAGGGCGATAGCTGTCTTCTTGCCTAGCTTAGCAAGAGCCTGACCCAAGCCTACTGTCGTCGTCGTCTTGCCCTCGCCTGCGGCGGTAGGGTTAATGGCGGTGACGAGAATAAGATTCCCGTCAGGCTTACTGGCTAGGCGTTTGGCGACCGCAGGTGATATTTTGGCCTTGTACTTGCCATACAACTCGAGGTCGTCTTCGGTAAGACCCATACTCTTGGCCACGTCAATGATGGGGAGCATACTAGCGCTTTGGGCAATTTCGATGTCAGATTTCACGCAGTCACATTCCTTCCCTAAATGTAGTTAACGTAGTGCAGCCAGTTTGGCGCTTACTTGCGCTTCGAGAACAGTCGCCCGTGCCAGTAGGGCAGCGGCCTCCGCCGCCATTTCTTCTGCCCACGCAGGCTGCGGGTCTAAAGACGTCAAGTTAATACGCACATTGTAGAGGGCACCGCGTAATGCGGCGAACGCCATGAGCCCCGCCACACCAGCATCTGTTAGGGCGTTATGATTACCCTTTTCGGCTACTATGTTAGCCTGTTCTAACACTCTGAACGCTGCACTTGCCGTCCTGAGTGGCACCTCTGCTGCTAGACGCACCGCCTTTTCGATGGCAAGCTGTCTTGCGGCCACTTCGTCTGCGGCCAACTTGGGCAATTTGTGTGCGGCCATAACTGCCTGGTAGGCGAGTGCGTCCTCATCAGCTAAGGCTAAAAGAGAAGAACGCTGGTCGTGTGCCGCCTCTTTAGCTGCCTCCATCTCGGCCTGTACGGCGACGTACTTCTTGCGGTTCACGGTGAGGCTGGCCACCATCTCCACCAGCGAAGCTGCCATGGCCCCGGCGAGCGCGGCTGCCGTGCCGCCCCCGGGCGTGGGGTCACCACTAGCTAGGGCGTCGAGAATACCATTGTATTTTTCTGCTGCAAAATGCAATTCGTCAACCTCCTACTGTCCTGTTACGGCACGGTAAATCATCCAAGCCAAAAGACCAAGCGCCCCGCCGCCCACCATGTACACCCACATCTCAATTTTTGGCGCTTGCTTCTTCTCTACTTTAGGTGGGGACTTCTTCTTTTTTCCCTTAGCCATAAATACACTTCCCTTCACTTACAACTAGTTTGCCGCGCTTAATCACTTTATCGACCAAGTTCACCCCGAGGTGGTAAGGCACGAAATCAAGACTGGGAGCATTCAATATGGTTATATCCGCTAACTTACACGCTTCTAGGCTGCCGCACTCTTCTCCGCGCCGAATGGCATGAGCAGCATTGATGGTAGAAGCGGCAAAAGCTTGGGCCGGCGTGAAGCCGTAATGAAAACAGGCCATAGACTGCAAGAGCTGCATACTGGGCAGTGGTGATGTGCCCGGGTTGTAGTCAGTAGATATGGCTACAGGCACCCCTAAGGCGAGCATCTCCTTAAAGGGCGCACGCTTCGGTGTCTGCAAAATGAAGGAGGTCGCCGGCAAGAGCACCGCAATAACCTTTGCGGCCGCCATGGCTACGAGGTGTGCGGAGTCGGCGTGAATAAGGTGCTCTGCCGAAACTGCGCCTAGCTCAGCCGCGAGAAGCGCCCCCCCGAGAGGGGTAATTTCGTCAGCATGTACTTTAGCTCCAAGACCCAGCTTTTGCGCGGCGAGCAAGACCTTACGGCATTCTTCAATGGTAAAGGCCTTGTTTTCACAAAAACAGTCGCAAAACTCGGCTAGTCGCTCTGCGGCAACTTGTGGCAACATATCGTGCACAAGGCTGCCTATGTAGCCCTTTCTGTTGGCAGCATACTCTGGCGGCAGGGCGTGTGCTCCCATAAATGTACGCACTATGTCTACGGGGTGTTGGCCATCGGCCTCACGCAAAACCCGAAGCTGCTTAAGCTCATCCTCGAGGGTCAGCCCATAGCCGCTCTTGGCCTCTACGGTGGTGGTGCCATGCAGCAGCATAGTGTCTAGAGAGCTACGGACTTTAGCCAGTAACTCCGCCGGGGTCGCCGCGCGGGTCTTCGTGACGGTACTAATAATACCGCCGCCGCTCGCCAGAATATCGAGGTAGGAGTTCCCCGCTAGCCGCAGCGGCAACTCATGGTCTCGCCAACCCGCGAAACTAAGATGGGTGTGGCAGTCTACATAACCTGGCATAACTAGTTTCCCCGTGGCGTCAATTGTGCTTGTTTCGGCGTCACAATAGGCCATGGCTTCATCATAGTTGTCGGTAACCGCTAAGATTCTTTCACCTTGCACGAGCACATACCCCCGGGTAAGGGTGATAACTTCTCCTAGCGCCTTACCAACTTGGGGGCTCTGGCTGTACCCTACCGTAGTGACGACCCTGCCCTCGGCGATGATGAGACTAGCCTTCATGTCTAGCCGCTAGTTTTAGCTCTAGCACCTGCTCCTGATTAAAGTCGGTGAGCTGCAAGTAGTGCGCCGCGACGTCGAGCATGGCTTTTGCCGGCAGGAGGCCGATAACCTCGCTACTGGCAACTGTTACTCCATGCTTGGCCGCTTCTAGCTTAATGGCTTCGAATACGGTATGCAGCCCGGTCACCGTGAAATCTACCATGTTCATGGAGATTTGCGCCTGTCCCGTGGCCTCGAGCATGAGGCCAAGCCCTTTGACTGCCGGCAAGCCACCACTTGACTCCCGCACGGCCTTGGCAATGGCCTTGGCAATTTTGACGTCCCCCGAGGCTAGATTGACATTAAAAGCCACCAAGGGAGGGCGCGCGCCAACTACTGTCGCGCCGGCAGACCTGTGTAGGCGCGCCGGGCCAAAGTCTGGGTGGCGCTCTTCCTTGTTAATGTCAAGCTTCAGCCCTTCATACTCGCCTCGCCGCACATCGGCTAAGTTCCGACGCTCTGGTTTTTTGGCCGCTTTTTCATACAAGTACACGGGGATAGCGAGCTCGCGCGCAATGCGTTCACCAAGGGCTTCGGCAATTTGTACACAGTCCTCCATCGTCGCACCCGTCAGCGGCACAAAAGGAATGACATCTGTCGCTCCCATGCGGGGGTGCTCCCCCCGGTGCGTTTCCATGTTAATGAGCTCCGCCGCTTTGGCGGTAGCACGAAAAGCGGCCTCGGCTACTACAGAGGCGTCGCCCACAAAAGTTATTACCACCCGGTTGTGGTCGACATCAGGTTTGTGGTCGAGCAGGGTCACTCCTTCTACGCCCTTGATGGCGTCAAGAATGGCGGCAATTACCTCGGGGCGCCGCCCTTCGCTAAAATTAGGCACACATTGTACTAGCTTCATTATCTAACACCTCTACTTCATCATCGGTATCTTAACGCCGCGCTCTTTAGCGACTTGGCAGGCGAGCTCGTACCCCGCATCGGCATGGCGCATAACGCCGGTGCCCGGGTCCGTAGTCAGCACTCTCTCGAGGCGCTTCCCTGCCTCCTCGGTGCCATCAGCGACCACCACCATGCCGGCATGAATAGAATACCCTATGCCTACACCCCCACCATGGTGCACCGAAACCCAAGTCGCTCCGGCAACAGAGTTAAGCAAGGCATTTAGTATCGGCCAGTCAGCAATGGCGTCTGAGCCATCTAGCATGGCTTCTGTTTCGCGATTAGGTGAGGCTACAGAACCGGCATCGAGGTGGTCTCGCCCAATGACGATAGGCGCCTTTAGCTCGCCGCTCTTAACCATCTCGTTAATAGCCAAGCCGAACTTAGCCCTCTCGCCATACCCCAGCCAGCAGATGCGCGCGGGTAAACCCTGAAACGCCACTCTTTCTTGCGCCATGGTAATCCAGCGTCGCAGGGCCTTGTCTTCGGGGAAAAGCTCCAAGACCTTAGCGTCAGTTTTGTAGATGTCTTCTACATCGCCTGAAAGAGCCACCCAACGGAAAGGCCCTTTGCCCTCGCAGAAAAGGGGACGAATATAGGCCGGAACAAAGCCAGGAAAGTCAAAAGCATTCTCCACACCGGCCTCTTTGGCCTGTTGGCGAATGTTGTTGCCGTAGTCAAAAACGTTCGCGCCTGCTTTTTGCATGTCAAGCATCGCTTCTACATGGCGCGCCATGCTCTGCATCGACCTTGCGACGTATTCCTCCGGCTTCTCCGAGCGCAGCTTGGCTGCCTCCTCAAGGCTAAGACCCGCGGGTATGTATCCAACTAAGGGATCATGTGCCGAGGTCTGATCAGTCACGAGGTCGGGCACAATACCGCGTCGCACCATCTCTGGCAGTATCACGGCGGCATTGCCAAGCAGCCCAATAGATAGCGCGCGACCCTCGTGCTGTGCGGCCCGCGCGAGTTCTAGCGCCGCGTCAAGATTATCTACCCAGGTGTCAAGGTAACGCGACTGTAGGCGTCGCTCGATACGGGTCTGATCAACTTCGATGCACAAGGCTACCCCTTCATTCATGGTCACTGCCAGCGGCTGTGCTCCCCCCATGCCGCCTAGGCCGGCGGTGAGAGTGAGTCTGCCCTTGAGAGTGCCCCCAAAATGCCGTCGTGCTGCCTCAGCAAAAGTCTCGTAAGTGCCTTGGAGGATGCCCTGTGTGGCAATATATATCCATGAGCCGGCAGTCATCTGGCCATACATGGTGAGCCCAAGACGCTCTAACTCACGAAATTTCTCCCATGTCGCCCAGTGGGGCACCAACATGGAGTTACTGATGAGCACCCTAGGCGCGTGCGCATGCGTGGTGAAGACACCCACTGGCTTGCCCGATTGCACGAGCAGAGTTTCATCGTCCTTAAGGTCGCGCAGCGCTTTAACTATGGCCTCGTAGCAGGCGGCGTTACGGGCTGCCTTGCCGGTGCCGCCGTAGACGATAAGGTCTTCGGGACGTTCGGCTACTTCGGGGTCAAGATTGTTCATTAACATGCGCAAGGCGGCCTCTTGCTGCCACCCTCGGCAACTAAGTTCAGTACCCCGTGGCGCCCTAATCTCTTTGTTCATTGCTTGTTCCTCCCTTTGTTTATGCAAAATGTCACTATGCGAGATGGCAGAACTCGCCGATAACAGACTCGGCGGCTCGCTGTACCTGCCCCCCGTTGATCAGGCTGTAGGCATGATTAAGCTCCCCATATAAAACACGATCCTCACCTAGTGTGGGTACCACGACCCGCACCAAGTCGTGCACCGCTTGTGTGGCCGGAGATAGCTTGCCAGCCACCTGCAAATCTATAGCCTGGCAGGCGGCGATAAGCTCGATGCCTAGGATACGTGTGGTGTTCTCCACCACTTGACGCACTTTGCGGCAAGAAAAACCGCCCATGCTGACGTGGTCTTCTTGGTTGGCACTAGAGGGGATGGAATCCACGGAGGCTGGGTGGCAAAGCACCTTGTTTTCGGAAACTAAAGCGGCAGCGGTGTACTGGGGAATCATGTAGCCGGAGTTAAGCCCGCCAAAACGAGTAAGAAAAGCGGGCAACCCAGAAAGCTGCGGGTTTACTAGCCTCTCAATGCGCCGTTCCGCTATATTCCCTATTTCAGCCACAGCCATAGCGAGGTAGTCTCCACCTAGCGCTAGAAACTCGCCGTGGAAATTCCCCCCTGAAATAACCTCGGCCTGTTCGGGGAAAACGAGCGGGTTATCGGTAGCCGAATTACACTCGATAAGCATGGTTTCAGCCACATGGGTGAGGGCATGCAGGCAGGCTCCGTGTACTTGGGGGATACAGCGCAGGGAGTAGGCGTCCTGCACGCGTATTTCGCCAGGGACAGAGACCCACTCGCTGCCAGAGAGCAAGCGACGCATGGCCAGAGCAGCCAGCGCTTGCCCGCGATGTGGACGTACGGCAGAGAGCTTTTCATCATAGGCGGCCACTATGCCGCGCAAGGCTTGGTGAGTTAAAGCCGCGGTGATAAAACTGGCCTTAAGAACCCCTAGCGCATCAATCACAGCCAGACTAAGGCTTGCCCCCATGGCCTGGGTACCGTTAATGAGGGCCAGCCCTTCTTTAGCCTCTAGCTCTAGCGGCTTTAAGTTACGGCGGGCGAGTGCTACGCTACCAGGAACCACCTCGCCGTCAATCTCGGCTTCACCTTCACCAATCAAGACCAAGACAACATGCGACAATGGTGCTAAATCTCCGCTAGCTCCGAGCGAGCCCTGCGATGGCACTACGGGGTGAATCTTTGCATTTAATAGATTAAGCAAGGCCTGCACCGTAGCCTCTTTCACGCCGGAATAACCTTTGGCGAGGGCATTGGCGCGCAGTAGCATCAGTGTCCTGACGGTATCTTGCGGCAAGGGAGCCCCGACTCCGCAAGCATGGCTGACAATTAGGTTTCTTTGCAGCTTGGCTACTTGTTCTTTGCTGATAGTTATGTCAGAGAACTTGCCGAAACCGGTAGTAATGCCGTAGACTGCCTTCTCTTCGGCCACGAGGCGGTCCACAAGGGCGCGGGCAGCGGCAATCTTCCCCCTCGCCTGCTCAGCGAGCAAGACGGGGGCCCCATTTCTACTTACGGCAAGTATATCTTCATATGTAAGATTGGCACCACTGATGGATACGGTCATTCCCTCTCCCACTCTCCTAATCATCGCCTTTGCGCACAATTCCAATAGGGGTGAGGGTTCCCTCCTCACCTAGTGGATTGTCGAGCAGTATCTTTCTCATAAGCTTAGTGTCTACCCCTGCTGAATGCGCGACAACAGCGCCGTGCCCCGAGGCATTAGCGCTGACAACACAGACCTGCACCCCCAGCCCTCTGGAGATGGCGAGGCACCAAGCCGCTAGATCCACGCTCCTACCCCCCTCTGCCGTGCTTATGGCTCGCTGGGAAACAAACACAGTGTCTCCAGGCTGCAGGGAGCCGGCACAGTATCGCTTGAGCAAGGCCGCGAAATCCTCTCCCGGCATAATACGATGAGTCTTAATCATCACTCGCAAGTAGACCTGGCCGTCTATGGTACGCGTGGGACTTTTTTGTTTGGGGCGGTGAGAATACAATGCTATCACCTCAAACACTATTGTGTTCTTTTCCCCGCCCGCAAAATCCTGCTGCCAATTAAAAATGGCTACCTCGAGCACCAAGCACAAAAAAATAATCCGGCACTCATTGCTGAATGCCGGACAGACTGTTAGGCAGGAGCTAGCGGTGGCAGAGACCCGGTGGCTAGCAATTCGTTTAACTCTTCGCCCCGCAGAGTTTCGCGCTCCAGCAGAGTGTTGGCAATAAGGTCTAGCTTCTCGCGATTGTTCTTTAGCAATTCTTCCGCTTGGTGGTAGGAGCGATCTACGATACGCCGCACCTCGCGGTCAATGGTGTGGGCTACCGTCTCGCTAAAATTGCGATGGCGAGATATATCGCGTCCCAGGAAGACTTGCTCCTCTTTCTCACCATAGGTGACGGGGCCAAGCTCCTCGCTCATGCCATACTCCATAATCATGCGCCGTACGAGGCGGGTCGACTTGTCGAGGTCATCTTGGGCGCCGGTAGAGATTTCATTGAAGACTAGTTGCTCGGCGACGCGACCAGACAAGGCATAGGTTACGTTGTTAAGGATTTCGGTGCGCGTCATGACAAAGCGGTCTTCGGTAGGCAGAGCAATGACGTACCCACCTGCCATACCGCGCGGAATGATGCTGACGAGATGCACGGGGTCAGCATCCTGCGTCAGGTACCTGCTCAAAGCATGCCCGGCTTCGTGGTAGGCGAAGACCTTTTTCTCGTGTGCCGAAATGACACGCGACTTCTTTTTCGGCCCGGCAATCACTCTGTTTACAGCTTCCTCTAGGTCTAACATGCCTATGGTCTGCCGATCTTGACGTGCGGCCAGAAGCGCACTTTCGTTGACTAAGTTCTCAAGGTCTGCCGCGGTAAAGCCAGGGGTTAGCCCTGCTACAACGGTCAGCTTAACTTCAGGCGCTAAGGGCTTGTTACGCACATGCACGCCCAAGATAGCTTCTCTTTCTTTGACATCTGGCCGGCCTACGGTTATTTGGCGGTCAAAACGACCGGGGCGGAGCAAGGCAGGGTCGAGGATATCGGGGCGGTTTGTGGCCGCCATAATAATAACGCCCTCATTGCCCTCGAAACCGTCCATTTCCACTAGCAACTGATTGAGCGTCTGTTCTCTTTCGTCATGGCCACCGCCAAGGCCAGCGCCGCGTTGTCTTCCGACTGCGTCTATTTCGTCAATAAAGACTATGGCCGGCGCACTCTTTTTGGCTTGGTCGAACATATCCCTCACCCGCGAAGCACCCACGCCGACAAACATCTCCACAAAGTCAGAACCGGAAATACTAAAGAAGGGCACCCCAGCTTCGCCGGCAACCGCCCTGGCCAGCCAAGTCTTACCCGTTCCGGGCGGGCCATACAGCATGACGCCCTTGGGGATACGTGCGCCGATGGCGCTAAACTTACCGGGGTTCTTTAAGAACTGAACTACTTCGTCAAGTTCTTCTTTGACCTCGTCATAGCCGGCAACATCTTTAAAGGTGATGCGTCTGCGCACGTCAGACTGCATTTTAGCGCGCGACTTGCCAAAACTCATGACCTTGTTGCCGCCAGCCTGAGACTGCTGCATAAAGAAATACCAGATGCCGGCGAACAAAGCGAACATCAGGCCGTACGAAAGCAGAGTCGTCCACCATGGTGGGGCGGGAGGATCCCGATATACATACTGTGTTTTCGTGCGGAGCAAGGGGATGAGTGCTTCGTCCCCTGGCGGCACAGTGACGCGGTAGGCGGTGCCGTCCCTTAACTCACCGGTGATGACATTACCCACCTGATTGGCAGTAGCAACCTGTTCGTTGACCACGAGGTTAAAGAATTCGTTGTAGCTGATCTCACGCGGCGCAGCCGTGCGCGCCACAAAAAACTGGATCAGGGACAATCCGACCATAATGATCAGCAAGTAGAAACTCGCAGTGCGTAAATTCCTGTTCAAAATTACTTAGTCCTCCTCTCACAGCACAATAGCTATCTTACCACAACCAAATGTATGGCGTAAAATTTTGCATAGGGGGCGGCAATATAGTATGGCTGTGCGCTGTTCTAACATCAATCGACATGCACGCATATATTGGGCAAATTGCGATAATATTGCTCAAAGTCTAGCCCATACCCCACCACAAAGAGATCGTCGATGGTGAAACCAAGATAATCTGGCACAATGCTGACCCGACGACGACTTGGCTTGTCCAGTAGGGTACAGGAACGGAGGCTTTTCGGCTTGCGCGAGCGCAGATTCTCAAGCAAGTAAGTCAGGGTGAGGCCGGTGTCCACAATATCCTCTACAATGAGCACATGGCTCCCCTCTACTGACTCTTCTAAGTCCTTAAGAAAGCGCACCACGCCGGATGTAGAGGTGGCCGACCCATAGCTAGAAACAGAAATAAAGTCTAGGACCGACTTGGTAGAGATATGACGGCATAAATCAGCTGCGAAAATGGCTGCGCCTCGCAACACCACGACGAGAAGTAGCTCCTCGCCTTCGTAATCCGCGCTAATCTGCCGACCCATGGCCTCCACCCTAGTCGCAATCTCCTCCTCTGAAAGCAGCACTCGCAAGTCTAATGGTTCTTGCATCTCATTTACCTCCACGTTGGTAGAATAGCTCTAGTATAGTATTTTGTTCCTTGGGGCAAAAAGCATTGGCTACGCGCAGGCCAGGCACCCAAGCAATCTGACCCTCGATCTCAATTATGGGCCAAGTATCTCGCCAAGGCAATGGAATTCGCGCCTCACTCATAGCTTGCTTTACTTTTTTGCGGCCTACGCCCCCTAAAAGTATATACGCATCATGCGGTCTACGGTTTCGCACCACGACTAAATCTCCACTGTAAGAAAGACAGGCGGCATAGCCAAAATCGCCTGGCTGGTTAGCCGAGCACTCTGTTACGCGTCGCGCTACGAGCTTGCCGCCACAGGGCAAATTATATTCACCAGGGACGCTAATGGTCAGATGATAATTTTCTTGGTTTTCTTCTGTGGCAGAATAAAAAACTAGGTGCTCACGTGTGCGCAAGACACGCACACCTGCGGGCAGGGTAATTCTCCGCCCAACCTGCTTATCTAGCAGCGCAAATGTTTCGGCAAGGTGAATTGTCTCTAGGTCTTTTCGCACCGTCGCAACACGAAAATAAGCCTCCGTAAGCACCCGCATCACCAAGGCCGCATGCACACCCATGAGCGCCTCTAGCCGGACACCAACACCAAAGTCGAGCGCTGAAATAGCGGCCGCACAAATAGGCAGGGCCTGTATGCTCATGTAGTCCACATCTTGAGCCACTTGAGAGGATAGGCGGTAGAGAGCTACGGCTACTTGCGGGTTAATTTGGCGCAGTAGAGGCATAACACTAAGTCGCACATAATTACGACTGTACTCTGTGCCCAAGTTGCTACTATCCACGCGGTAATCCTGACTACGCAGAGCCAAGAAAGCTTCAATTTCCTGGCGAGACACCATTAAAAAGGGTCGCACGATGAGAATGCCGACGAGACCCCGCTCCAGCGGGCTCATCGCCCGCAGGCCGCTCAAACCAGTACCACGCAGCAGCCTTAGCAGGACGGTTTCAGCTTGATCGTCCTGGTGGTGAGCCAGCGCTAGTTTATTTAGACCAAAGCGTTGCATCGCCGCGCTAAAAAAACGAAACCTCTCCTGCCGAGCCACATCCTGCATAGAGACACTCTTGCCCTCTAGCAACTTAGGTATGGACACATAGCCACACTCGCAGTCTACGCCAAGCTTATGGCACAGATCCTTGACGAAGCGACTATCTAGGTCAGCCTCCTCACCCCGCAAGCCATGGTTTAAGTGCGCCACGCGGACGGTGAAAGAAAGGCGTAGCGATAGCTCATGGAGGACTAAGAGTAGCGCCACAGAATCCGCACCCCCCGAAACACCCACGAGGATACGGTCTCCTGGCTCTGCCAAGCCATTTTTCACGACAAACTTCATGACCCGCTCTAACATCGTGCAGGAGACACCTCTTATCTAAGACTTTAGCGATTATTCTTTACTATAACATTTACAGCACGGGAGCAAAAGGGTGAAGCGCTAGTGAAGCGCTAGGGACGGTTCTCCCTGCTTCGCTCTTTGAAGCAAGGAGAACCGTCCCTAGCGCTTCGTCGCCTAGCGCTTCGGTCGAGGCAAAAAAGGAGGCCGCCGAAGCGGCCTCAACCAACGAGGGGGATGCTAATAGCTTTGTCCAAAATCTTAAGGACCAGCACGGTCATGTCGTCGGTAACCGTCCCGCCGCAATTGTTCCTCGCACGATTTAAAATATACTCTGCTAGGTCTTTGGCCTTTTCGGCAGTGGCTTGCCGTAATATGCGGCTAAGCCACTCTTCCTTGTCTACCATGCCGCCTTGCCCCTCTAGCACACCGTCTGACAGCATGACGAGAATATCTCCGGGGAGAAGCTGCAGTTTGCTGGTTTCTATTTCTATGTTACTAAGAATACCTGCTGGAAGCGTCGTCGCCCTAATGACATCGACTTTATCCCCCCGCCGGTGATATGAGGAACTGGCCCCAATTTTCATTACTTCCGCATTCCCTGTGTACAGGTCTAAGAGAGCCATGTCGACGGTAGCAAAGCTCTCGCCTTGTGAGCGCAAGGCCAGTACGGCATTTATTGTTTGTACCGTTACTTCTTTGTCAAACCCCGCGCGCAGCATCTGCTCCATTAGACTAATGGCTGTGCGGCTCTCTTGGCGGGCCAAAGGCCCATCGCCCATGCCGTCGCTTATCATCAGCGCTAGCTTGCCACCCACAAGCTCAGCAATGCGGAAACTGTCGCCTGAGATGCCCTGCGAGCGCGGAAGTTGCGCTATCCCAGCGTCCGTTGCTAGTACCTGTGCTGTGGAAAGACAGACGGTGCACTTGGATTTACCGGCTAAGCTCGCACAGCGGCGATTCTCGCGTACTACCTGGCGGCCGAGCAACTCCGTGACTAGGGGAATGAGAACGGTGGCACAGTGATTCTGTTCTTTGCTACAGGCATGCTTAGTAATTCTTGCTTCAATGCGGCCATTCTTGCCCTTTGTGACCTCAACCTGGGGAGAAAAGAGCCCCTGTTCGGCGAGCTCTCTCTTGATCTTCTCCTCGCTTTCACACAAGTACTCGACTTCTAAGTTAAAGTCAGCCACTAAAGAATCTATCACTTCCGCAACCCCCTTGAGCTGGCTGGCCACGAGCTGCCGCGACTCAACGGCCCGTTTCTGCCAGTACAAGGTTTGCCGATGCACTTCACAGAGCGAATTTAGACTCTTAAGCAACTCCTTCTGGCGGTCACATCGTCGCCTCACCGCCTCGGGGATCATGTCTATCGTTAGCGGTCCGTGCATATCCGTAAGGGCGAGCATATCAAGCAATCCTTGGTATGTCTTGTAAAAGTCCTTGCCCCAGCAGTTCTTGTGGCCCGGGCAATCTTCACACACATCCTGGGCGAGCCGATCCATGAGTTTATGCGCGCTTTGGTCAAAGGCATCTCCACTTTGCGCAGGCTGCCGAAAGGTCTCCGCTAGTTCCATGAACACATCGCCGAGCTCCCCTAGTCTTTTTCCGGCTAACACCTGCAATCGAGAAGCGTACCCACTGGCAACGGGCGCCTCTTCTTCGCGTAGGGCCATCGGCAGGAGGCGGTAAAGGCGCGAACGCACCTGTGAAGACGTGGCCATCAGCAGCAGGCTGGCTACTATGCCCTCTACCAGTTTATCCCCTAGGTAGTCGCGACCTCCGAAATTCACGGCGGAGAGCGCTGTAGCGGCCATAAAGCCCATAATGACGCCTGGCTTTTTCCAGTCTTTGAGCGCGCCAGCCACTAGGCCAGTGAAGGCATACGTTCCTACATAGTTGAGCGCCAAAGGGTTGCCGATATATATCAAGAAGGGCGCCGCCACCCCTGTAGCTGCTCCCCAGGCAGCGCCACCTAAGAGGCCAGACAACATGACCAAGTACTTGAGCGCTATACCCTGTAGGGCGACCCCGAACAAGCTAATGCCAGATAGGCCTACGATGGCTAGCGCGCCGGCTATGGCAATCGACAAAATTTCTTCGGATTTGAACCGTCGCTCAGTGGTAAACGAACCGAGCAGGGACACGGAGTTGACTAAAATAATGCTCATGGCCATGGTCAAGGCAACTTCGAGCAAGGTAGTAACAACGTCGTAGAGCGTCGGTGCTTGCCACCATAAGAGCGGTATCCTGACCACAACCACGGATATGCCCGCGAGAACCGCGCGAACTATGCGCTCCCATGAGCTTGGCACCAGTATTTTCTCGAGCGCTAAGTAGGCCAGAACCATCCCGAAAAAACTGACCATCATCATGGGGCCGCCACGCCAGAACACTCCTACACTTAAAGCGAGAGCGGTCACCCACTCTGCGCCGGGAACAACCATCCGCACGGCGGCAAAAAGGGCGACTGCGAACGGCGACAACTCGTAGAAGAGTGACGCACGACCTAGTAAAATCCCGGCCACGACGAGTGGCGCCAGGCGCGAGAAATGAGACAGCTCGTCCACCCGCCGATGCCCATAGGGCTTGTTCGCCGCAAGAACAGCTTTGAGGACCTTTGACTGCACATCCACACCCCCTAGTAGCTTGCTGGTGATTAGTAGTATAGGGGCAGGTAGTTGTACAATTTGTCGCTCTAAGGCCTCATTCCTAAGAAAAAATCGACATCTTTCGTGCCGGCTACCACACTCTGAGTAGCTCTATTACACCTCCATGGTATACTTAGCCTGACAAAGGAGGGTGACCTGTTGTGCCTAGAAGAGCGCTAATTTTGCTTATGCTATTCATACAGCTAATTCTAGTGACCGTGTGGGGCAGCCTAGCCCATGCCGAAGGCCTGCCCCACATCTCAGACGGACTACCAGGTAGATCGACAGCTTGGGAGATAGCACCCCCTCATAAGCTTAATATCATCGGTTTCTACGCCCTAGGCGATGCCAGAACAAGCAGCTGGATGGATCTTTTTGGCTCACCCTTCCCCCTTACTGCCCTAGGAAACACCGATATCGTCCATGAGTTGGCTTTAGGATGGTACACCATAGATGCGGCTGGGGCGCTCCTGACCCGTAGCCCGCGCCACGCCTGGCAACGCCCCCTAGCCTGGGAGTACGTCCTTAGCGCTGCAGGGCGCTATGACTTGCGCGCGGAAATGGTCGTCCACGAGACAAACCGTGGCGACCTCTTGACGACTTTTTTGGCAGATGACAAAGCTATGGAGCAGGCAGTGGCGGCCATAGCCGCCGCGTCCGGTCGTTACGGCGGTGTCAACCTTAACTTCGAAGGGCTTGGTTTTCTCGCCCGCGGTGAAGAAGAGAAAGCCATACGCGACAGCTTCACACACTTTGTCGCCCGCTTGGCTCCCGCTCTCCGCGCGGCCAATCGGACCCTGACCCTAACCCTGCACCCACCGAACAGCGTCTACCGCGGCTATGATTATGCGGCACTAGGCGCTCTTGCTGACCGCATTATCATTATGGCCCATGATTATGGCGAAAGCCCCGAACCGCTACATCGCGTCGTACAGGCAGTAGAAATGGCCCTCGTCCACGTGCCGCGAGAAAAGCTCATTTTGGGTATCTCTGTTTACACTGAAACAGCCGTGAGCATCGTCGACAAACTCGTCGTCGCCGAGCAATACCGCCTGCAGGGCGTATCTTTTTGGCGGCTCGGCCTCTTAATCGACGAGATGTGGCGCACGCTAAGGCAGGTGTTACCTTTTGTATCTGGCAGACTGAAAGTGAACCATTATGATGGAAAGTGACATTTAGAAAATGAACCACTCCGACCACAAACCCTGTATGCTAGAGGTTGCAAGACATCAAGCATTGGGGGTAATGAGGAGTGA
>JAGXTJ010000003.1 GCA_018333655.1 Bacillota bacterium
TCTCGCCTACGCCCCTCGCTCATATATCAAACAGCCCACCTGTCAAGGGCCGCCGCCTGCTATTGCGGCAAACTGGCTCAGGCGACGCGTTTTCTGTGCCTTAACGTGTTTCCTTGCCGCAGAAAATGTACACACGAAATACCGCAAAAAACAGAGCTAAAACGAGTTCTAAGGTGTCTAGTTTTTGGGGTTCACCGCACTTTGATTCCTCGCTGTTCAGTAACATTGACTTCATCTTTGTCCATTCAGGCTATATCTCCCACGCTTTCTACAGCAGAGTGATTAGTTCGCTTCGCTCCTATCCGCACGTTTCGCTGCACTACCTGCACGACACCAATCCCTTTCGCTCTCTTAAAGACATAGCCGCAGCAATAGACGGCGAAACTTTTTAGGCTCTAGCCCAAAAGGGATCGTGAAAAAGGGGGTTCCAATATGGAACGCAGGAGTACGTTTGATGTGTTCAAGAGCGAAATTTGCCACCAAGTAAAGGACATGGGAGATCTCGACTTTATAATTTACACGCTAGAATCAGGGAATATCAGGCACTATTTTGATAAGCATTGGCATCCCGAAAGCCTATACTTGTTGGCGATGGTTGATTACTTGAGCCGCGAAAACAGCTTGCCTATTTGTCGGGAGTACCATGATATACGGTGCTGCAAGCTAGCTGAACCATTGTTTCCACTAGGTGTTATTATGGCGGATGTTGTTACGAAAGGTACCAAATGGAAAGACAAAAGCATGCGAAATGCTATCCCGGAGTTTTTGCGGTTCAATATAGTGGAGGGGGAGATCAGAAATGTCATCTGATAGAACTTTCTCGCAGTCAACCCTTGACTCCTATCTCAGAGAACTGGCAAGAGAGATAAGAAGAATAGGGGGAAACGCTACACAATATATTGCCACTGGCAATAAGTTTTTTCAGACGATCAGAGACAAAGGATATAGGTACGCCTGCTGGTAGCACCGCGTTTTGCAAATTTTTTGAGACTTCCGTTGACACAGAGCGGCTTTCCCGATAGGATTAACGTAGATATCAAATTAATCCACGGTGTTTCGCCACCGTTAAGGGCGAGTTGTGGATTCGGGTGTTTCGCCACCGTTAAGGGCGAGTTGTGGATTCGGGTGTTTCGCCACCGCAAAGGGCGACTGGTAATACAGCAGGGCACGGGCTAACCGTGTCCTGCTGTCTTCAATAGATAGGATTAATCAGTAGAACGCCCAAGGAGGATGTATGGACGAGCTTAAATTTTACGACGTTGATCAACAGTACCTTCGCTATCTGCACCAATGGGACCCCAGAATACCGCACATTTCCTCAACAAGGAATGAGAAGTTCACCTGCGGCATTGTTCTGGAGGTAAATGGCCATCAATACTTTGCTCCCGTATCATCATTTAGGGAGCAACAACGGTCAAACATCGTCATTCTTAATAATCAGGGCCGCCCCGTTGGGAGTGTAAGGTTTAGTTTCATGTTCCCGATTCCAAGCGGCCAAGCAAAGATGAAGGATTTCGCAAAGGAAGACGCTAAATACCGAGAGCTTCTACGGGAAGAGCATGCCTTCTGTAATAAGCACAGAGAGCGTATCAGAAAAAAAGCGCAAGAAACATACGATGCAGTAGTCAAGCGCAAAGAGCCGCTGATGATCAGCAATTGCTGTGCCTTTTCGCTCCTTGAGGAGAAGGCGCTAGAGTATGTCTTGGCTATCGAAGAGGTAAGGCTAGCAGCCAAGGAGGTCGCTCCTATCGACCAAAAGGGCATGCGCACACACACCGCAAGGCCCAGCGATGGAAGGGATAGGTAGCTTGATCCAGGCACGGCAGTCCCAATAGGGTAGAGGTCATTGGGGGGAGTGTTTTCTGTCCCACAAGACTTCTATTTTTTATTTTGAGCCGTCCCATGTAAAGGCTTGATTTATTTGGGACGCATTTTGTATGATGAAAGCGCATTGTGGAAAGGAGCGAAAATCTGCCATATGCAAGTTGGATATGTGCGCGTCAGCACAGCGGAACAAAATACAGCTCGCCAAGAGGTCTTGATGTGCGAGCTTGGCGTGGATAGAGTCTTTATTGATAGAGCGAGTGGGAAAAACGCCGACCGACCAGAGCTAAAAAAGCTCCTTGATTTTGTCCGCGAGGGGGATGCCGTAATCGTTGAAAGCATCAGTCGATTTGCTCGGAATACAAGAGAGTTGCTTCGCCTAGTTGACGTGCTGACAGAAAAACGGGTGGAATTCATTAGCAAGAAAGAAAGTATAGATACAGCCTCCCCAGCCGGGAAATTCATGCTCACCCTTTTCGGCGCCATGGCCGAGCTTGAGCGTGACTACATACTACAGCGCCAGGCCGAAGGCATTGTGGTTGCGAAACAGCTTGGAAAATATAAGGGGCGAAAGAAAATTGAGGTCGATAAAAGCAGGTTTCAGGGTGTTTATCTCGAATGGAGAAGAGGAGAAATAACGGCGCTAAAAGCGATGTCGCGTCTGAACCTCACATGGAATACGTTTTATCGGCGTGTAAAGGAATACAAAGCGGAATAAACCAAACGGGTGGCAATATCGCTGCTAGTGCGGCTTAAGCTACCACCGCGAGGGGGTTGGAGCGTGGAACATCTGATAAAAGTATCTGGGCGCAAACCCAGTAGTTGGGGCGATGGAGTCCCCCTCTGATCTGCGCTATCGTCCGCAGATGCAGTGTAGTTCGGCTTTAGGCTGAGAAAGAATCCCCCAGCTTTAGCCGTGGGGAAAGCGTCAAGTTAGCTGATAGGAGTTTTTAGTCAACTATTGTCCATTTTGCGGGAGATAACGCATAATTTATAAGTATTTTGGGAGGCAATGTAATGAAATTATTAAATCAGGGTGACATGATAAAACAGGGTAGTTTTTTTTACGAGTTTGCCTTAGCCAATCCTTCCAGTTTGCCCTACAATGCTTGCAGCCAGTCTCGTGATGATGCCATAAAACATAAAAACGAAGATTCTCTCTATTTGGACTGTGAAGATTTCTGGACATTATCGCCATATTTAGGCATTATCTTTGTGGATTACCCTTATTATGGGCCAAAAAAGATTCATGTACAAGAATGGAATGACTTGAAAGCAGTGTGCACTCTAGGTAAAGAAGGCTCTCTTCTATTTTCGTCGTTTTTTAAAGAAGTTGATGAGTGGTTATTGCATAAAAATAATGACTGTGATTATTTTTGGATACTTGGGGTGTAATGGGTTTTATTTAATTTAGAGTCATAATATAGATGAATGATTACGTATCTATGATACTTTGCAGGAGGAGGGTCATAATGAATAAAATGAGAACATTTCTTAGTTTTTTGATTGCGTTTGCAATGCTATTCACCAGTAATATTGTAGAGGTAAATGCAACTGAAAGATGGACACTGTTACCCATCGTAACTTCTAGTTTTGTTCAGGAAGTTACGGAAATTCCGAAAGGTACGGAAGTCATTTCGCCACACTTATACAACGCTATTCCTGTTACTATAACCGCACGGACAGGTGGTACAGGGCTAGACGTAAGAGTTCATAACATTGGTGTTGATACGCTGGATTCGGTTACAGTAAGGGTTACTGCAACAGGATACTCAACTCCATTCACGCAAACTGCCTCTGTCCCGCCGATAATTGGGCGCAATTTTGGCTTTAACATCCCTTTTATCAGAACTACTACAAACTACGCTGTTGTTGTTACTATAAGAGATGGTTCTCAAGTTAGAGTCATAGAGGGCGCTGCTTCACTGGTATTTACGGAAGCGTCTCTGAGTATGGGGGGATGGCATAGGGGTACATTTCCAACTCGAGCTGCTAGCCTTCAATATCATTTTGATAAGCACGGAAGTACAGTTGGATCAAACAACCTAGTTGCTTATTTAAATGCAGCATCAGATATGCGAACTGACATCATAAATCGTTTAAACAACGGCACACTATCAGCAATGTATACCTATACTAACTCTCTAGGGGCAACCGCTGCAAGGACATATAGGCACAGAGCTAACAATAGGTTTATTATTCTAACTAACGCGCCTAACGGTAGTCAGGAAATATTGTCATTTGGACAAAATTAAAAAGATCTAGTAGAACATCACATGGGGTGAGGAAACATCAATATTCCCAGCAAGGTAGTAGTGCCAAGGGAATCTTGTAGAGTGTTGAGATCGAGGCAAACTAGATTTTGGGCGCATGACTTGCGAAGTTCCCGACGGCACATCTTTGACAGCAATTTTGACAGCAACGACGAGGGAATTACGCGTAATGAGCGGATGCGAACAAGTGTTTGTGGGCGCTAAAACCCTTGTATTTACACGCTCCACGACACTACCCGACACGACCGGACATGAGATGCAGAACGCGGCAGATAACTCTTAATCAGTGGGTCCGGGGTTCGAATCCCTGATGGCGCACCAGCAATGACAAGGCTCTCTGGGTCAAGCATAGGACCTTAACGGGAGGGTTTTCGTTTCGCCGTAGCGGCAGAGGAGCAACTGTGTCGAGGTGCCGAAAAGGTGCCGAGGGGTCCAAAATGCGCCTCGGTCACAGGGGGTCTCACTACAAAATAACGTGCAATATCAAGGCTCTATCTATAACTACAGGGTACAACCGAACGCTCTTTTCTATTTCGTAATCAGCAGGCCAGGGGTTCAAATCCCCTCATCGGCTCCAGTGGATTGCTTGGCAACTTTTACAGCAAAACCAACAAATAAACGCCAGGAACCATTGCAGCACCTTGGTCACTGGCGTTTCTCATATTACATAAAGTTGTAGTGGAACGACTCACATGGGCTATAGAGTAGCCCTCATACAGGATGGTTAAGGACTACTGCCGGCTACTCCAACTGCCGACAAGGGACGAGCTGTAATGCAACAGGGCACGGGCTACCCCCGTGTCCTGTTTTTTTTCGACGCAAGTGCCACTAGGGCATCTCTTAGCGGTGCGACATAGATGTGGCAAGCGAAGGTAGTTTCAGTCATGCATGCACCTCATGGGCTGTTTAGCATGCTAGGAAAGGTGTCGCAGCCAGCCCGCGGCACTTCTACAAGGGCCTCCCAGAATAACTAGGCTGCCAGAGGAAGAGTGCTCTGCAAAACTGAGGAAATTAGTCTTACAAGAAGCACATAAGGTAGCCGAGCAGGAATATCACCCAAACCAAGCGAATCCTAGCAGCATCATGCCGATAGGAGTGTTGTCATTGAACGCTATTGAGCTTAGGCACTTAACCAAGTACTACGGCAAAGTGCGGGGCATCGAGAACTTAAGTTTTGACGTTAAAGAAGGCGAGATTTTCGGCTTTATCGGGCCTAACGGCGCAGGTAAAACCACAACCATTCGAACTCTCCTTGGGCTAGTGTTCCCTACCAGCGGCAGCGCTTCTATCTTTGGGTTAGACTGCATCCAGCACGGCCCGAAAATTCGCAAACACATCGGGTATTTGCCCTCAGAAGTCTTTTGCTACGACCAGATGAAGGTTATCGACTTGCTCAAGTACTCGGCGAGCTTCTTCAAAAAGGACTGCACAGAGCGTATTCATGAGTTGGCCGAAGCGATGGAGCTAAGTCTTGAGCGCAAGATTGAAGACCTCTCATATGGAAATAAAAAGAAAGTAGGCATTGTGCAGGGGTTGCTGCACGGCCCTAAACTGCTGTTGCTTGATGAGCCGACAAGCGGACTAGACCCGTTGATGCAAAAGAGGTTTTTTGACATTATCGCTGCCGAAAACAAGCAAGGCGTAACAGTTTTTTTCTCCTCGCACATTCTCTCCGAAGTACAGCAGCTTTGCCATCGCGTGGCCGTTATGAAAAACGGCAATGTCATCCGGCTCGAAAGCATCGAGACTCTGCGCCAGGAGAATTACAAGAAGGTGGCCCTAAGATCCTACGGGCTCACGGCAGAGGCTCTGGGGTTAAGCGGGGTCACTAACTTTCACCACGAAAATGGCACTACCCGCTTTTTCTACAAGGGTAGCGCCCAGTCCTTAGTCCAAGCGGTGGCGAAACATGAGCTGACAGATGTCGTGATCGAAGACCCCTCGTTGGAGGAGATATTCATGCACTACTATGAGCAGGGGCCGGCATGAATATCTTCATGTTTGAACTGCGCAAGTACATAGGATCGTTGGCGGTCTGGATAGCGAGCATCGTAGCGCTGCTTGTAATGTTTATGGCATTTTATCCTGTGTTGGCGCAAGATGCGGCGATGCTCGACTTGTTTCTCGAACACTATCCGGAAGAGTTGCTTAAGGCCTTTGGCATGGGGGGCGAACTAAGCCTCGCCACTGTGGCGGGCTTCTTTGCCTTCTCCTTTGCGTTTACACAACTGGTGATTGCCGCACAAAGCGCTTACTATGGCTTTCACTTTATGTCGGTAGAAGAACGTGAGATGACGGCAGACTTTCTCTATGCCAAACCGGTGAGCCGCCCGCAAATCCTACTCGCCAAGTACGGGGCGGCGGGTGGGGCGCTCCTCATTACTAACGTGGGCGTGTGGTTCGGTTCGTTCTTGGCGATAAACCTGTTTCGTGGCGCTGCGGATTACGAGCTCTGGCCGCTAGTTTCACTGCTCTTGACCGTGCCCGTGTTTCAACTTTTCTTCTTTAGCCTTGGGTTTGTCGTCACCGCAGTGAGCAAAAAAACCGTCAGCGTGATAGGCGCGGCGGTAGGGGTGTCTTTCGTCCTGTACATGCTAAACGCTCTGCGCCGCATTGTCGGGGGAGAACTGCTCGGCTTGCTTTCACCATACTACCACTTCGACCCGAACTATATTTTGCTGGCGGGGGCGTGGCATCCACTGCTTACGGCCATCAGCGTGAGTTTCATTATCGTGGCTAACTTCGCTGCGGTACGCCTGTATTTGCGGCGCGACCTGCGGTCTGCGACTTAGGGGGGTGGGTAGATGATGAACCTTGTGCTGCGCGAGCTCTACGCGAACAAGAAATCGCTCTTAATCTGGGGTGCGAGTATGGCCGCCTTTGTGGCCATGATGCTCGTGGAGTTTGCTGCCTACTACAAGAATCCCGAAATGCTGGCGGTCATTGATGCTATGCCGCGCGAGCTGCTCGCCGCCTTCGGCATGCTCGATGCTAATCTAACTACCGTAAGCGGCTACCTAAGTATGGCGATGGTGTTCATTAACGTAACCTTAGCGGTGTACGCCACGATGCTCGGGCATAACTTGGTGGCCAAAGAAGAGCGCGACAAAACAGCAGGTTTTCTTATGACGCTCCCCCTCACACGGGCGCGCGTCATTACCGGCAAGCTCTTAGCCGGCGCACTCTGCACGATAATTCTGCTCGTCATTGTCGCGGCAAGTATTCTGGGCATGCTTTTGCCTCACGAGGCTGAACCCTACTTCCTCGCCTTTTTTTCCCGGGCCATAATTACGACTTGGATAATCATGGTCATGTTCTTGGCGTTAGGTACCTTCCTGGGAGCCCTGACTCGGCGCCATAAGCTCGCCTCAGGCCTCGGCATGGGTTTGGTTTTTGCCCTGTACATAGCGTCCATCGTGTCCGGACTGACCGAGCAAATGAGGTTCTTGCGCTACATATCGCCCTTTGAGTACTTCGAAGCGGCAGGACTGCTGCGTGACCGGGCTATTGAGCCGTTTTTCCTAGTGCTCTCGCTCGTTATCGTCATAGTGCTAGTTGTAGGCACTTACGTCTGCTACGGGCGACGGGACTTGTATGTGTGAATGCGCGAAGGGACGGCAGGCTGTCCGACGACAAAGCCAAGGTCGCGGAATTGACTTTTTGCGCCCAACATGCTTGTTGTGGCGGCCGCAATATTGATATAAAAATTGTTATAGTGAGGCAACTTGTGTGCTTGCGCTATAACTACTAGTAGGAGGGTGTTTGTTTGGCTAACTCATACAATGAATACGTGACAGAAATGCTGACGCTCATGAAGTCATGGAGGCAGTTGCCAAAATACCAGCTGGAGCGGAGGATAGACGTCCTTCTTGCACCCTTTATAGGTGAGATTATAGCTGGGGTGTTAGGCGGTGAAGCAGTCTTCGTGATTCCTGAGTTTCCACTCAAGAAGGAAAATAATAACGAAAGCAATAATTCTGACTATCTGGTCTTGCTCAAGTCTAGTGACAACGCTCATCAGTGGATACTGGTAGTGCTTAAAACTGATCATAGTTCTATCAAGGCAGCGCAGTTAAAATATTATCAGACAGCCCAAAAAGAGGGCTTCGCGACTTTATATGAGAAGACACAACAGATAGCTACGTCAAAGAACGCTAACCGCAAGCACAGAACCTTACAGTCTCAGCTTGAACATTATCCCAAAGACGGTTCAGTCAGGGTAGTCTACCTCGCTCCAGAGAAAGCCAGGGAGAAGATAGACAATAACTTCTTGCTTATAACTTTTAGAGAGGCCTGTTCACGACCCTCAAAGAAGCACCACGAGGTGTGGCAAGCTTTGGGGCCAGAATTGGCGCAGATGCTCGAAGGGTAGCATCGATTAACAGCAGTTACACCTAGGGAGAAGAGCCGTTAGTTTTTCCTTGGGGGTTGTTAGTCATGTGGTCGTCGAGCTTAGAAGGTCGAGCTTAGAAGAGTGTACTCGTTGATATCTGGAGGATAATGATAGTTGGCCGTGGTGTTGCCTCTCGCGTAATTGGGCAGGGAATTTATCACCTCCAAATTACGCGAGAAGTCATGCGCCAATCTGCCAACTTAGTAGCAATTCTAACGCCAATCAATACGGCGGCACATGCTAGTCGTTGTGGATAGTGTGGATAATGTGGAAAACCCCTGGGTAGGGGGTCAGGGTTTATGTTGTGTATCCGCGCTGCCGGGCAGTGTCCTAGGTTGTGCGCGTTATGAGTTCAGCCTGGACTACTTCTGTGCTAGACCGTTGTCACAGTTGTAGCCAACGATAATGGCAAACAGCTAGGGAATTTCAATGTTTAATGAAATTCCATATGGCCTTGCGGTATTTCAATTGGGGTGGCTTAATTGCTTGCAGAGGAGACTATGGGCATGTTGTCCCAGGTCTGCCCTAAAAGGATTCGCCCTGCTTTTTTCTTATGTGTTCCACCCCATTGTTTGAAGTAAAAGGGCACGACTTGTTGGTCGCATTGCTCCTTTAGGTTCAACACCCAGTCAGATTCCATAGGTCGAGCTCCTGGTCCACTTTCACCGCCTACAATGCTCCATTGAATGCCAGAGAGGTTCACTGCTCCTATATCATTCAGTAGGGGTTCAAAGGATATGAATCTAACTGCAGAAGCAACGGTTCTAAGGGCGTCAACACGGTATTTGTGCTCAGAACTCTCGACAGTTACTCCTTGCCAGATGTTCGGAGTCCAATTGAGCTGAGGTGCTAATTCCGCCAGGCGCAGAGCGCGCTTAGTCAAGATCTGAAAAGTGTGCATTGGAGCCTTGTTCATGACCTCGAAGACTTGTTCAATGAAGCGGAAGGGTATGTCTTCGTGAAATAGGTCAGACATGGAGTTCACAAAAACTAGTCTCGGTTTGCGCCACTTTAGCGGCTCATCAAGGGCTGACTCGTGGGTCCTCACGCTGAAGCCATCCTCATACTTCGCGCTTCCCATGTGCATGAGTCTATTGGCCATAGTATAAGCGTAGCAGTTCTTGCATCCATCGGAGATACGGGTGCAGCCGGTGACAGGGTTCCAAGTATTTTCTGTCCACTCAATTTTAGACTTAGCAGACACTATCACTTCCCCCTTCCTATGACTTGTACTTAAGGATATGGTCTGCGCCCTTTAAAGACAATTGTATCGCACGGTGACTGGGATTACTAATAGCAAAACAGAGTAAAAACATCGGAGCATTTTTGGATTGCCGTAACACAGCTGGACTTGGAGAAACCCCCGGGAAGATAGTCCTCAGACGCTTAATCACGTATGCCTTGATATCTTCTACCTCGACTCGCTCTACCCTTTCATCATCAAATAGGCTGAGTTGTGCTGGTGCATGGTAGCGTTCTTTCTGCCATTCATGTGTCCCGAGGAGTGCATTGATCTTCTCTTGCCAGCTATTCGGGATGCGACCTTCTTTGGGCAGGCATCTAATAAGAGCTGATAGGGGAAAGAGATACCAAACATCAAAAGCCTCACTCTGGGCAATGGTTTTTAGTGACTCCCATCTAAGGTTCATAGCATAAGGGTCTAAAAATATGACTCCGCGCCAGTTGTTTGCACGCCAGTTGTATGTATAGATACTCTTAAGCATTTCGTTACAGTCTCCTAGAAAGAAGTCTATGCGCTTTCCAGGGGCTTTCTCGCCGGATTTGTTCGAGAGCTCTGCTAAATATGACTCATCATGCTCGATAAATATGTATCGATCGAAGGGATAGTCAAGAGCCCTCAGGGCTGAGCCAGTAACGCTTTGCTCTGTCTTCAGGTCTACGTTGCCGCTTCCTGCAAATGCGTCAATGTAGCACAGATTGAAGTTTTGTTTTTTTAGAGCCGTCGTATAGAATCCTAAGTATCTTTGTAGCATCTCTAGCTTAATAAGGGTCCATGGGCCACCAAACCCCTGGGTCAAGCTGAGCACCCCCTAGCGAACATGCGTTCTTAATAGAATAACAAACTAATAGTATGATATTGGCAATAGGAAGTTAAGGATTAGCGCTGCTGTAGACAATTTAGTGATGCCAGATTGTTTGACAACAGAGAAGGATTAGGTTCAATGACTGCGGCCTACTCTGTAAGAGATGAGGACAACGTTTCGCGTGTTCTTTCTTTAATTAGCAGTAAGGGGACGGGATTCTTCGGGCGGTTGTTTCTGCATAGGTGAATTCAGGACTCTTGTTATCTAATGCCGAGGGGGGCTTGTTCTGGTAGCATCCGCTAAGCCAGACCCAAGAAAGATCTTTGAGGCTTTCTAGCGTCGTCGGCTTCTCTAGGGCTCTTTCGCTCAGGGACGAGTCTAGCCCCTGCTAAAGAGTTTTGCCCCTGGCTGATGCGAAGCTTAGCGTAAGTCAGGGGAGGCCCTTACTATTTCCAGCTACCCTGGCGCAGGTATTTCTGCCGAGGTGGCGAAGTAAGTACGAGAAATACACATTAGGAGTGGACATATGCGTAAGATTATTTCGCTCGCCGCACTTATCATCGCCCTCAGTATGTTGACGGGTTGTGCCCTGACTGCACGCACGGCCTTGATGCGCCAAGGTGTGGCGTTTAGTGCGGAGAGCTTTTTCGCCGCCATTGAGGCGGGTCAGCCAGAAATTGTAGAGCTGCTACTACGTGCGGGTATAGACACTGCCGCCGAAAACGACGCAGGTCATACGCCGCTTTTGGCGGCGATCAACAAGGGGCACAGCGGCATTGTGGAGATGTTGCTATCCGCAGGCGTTTCGCCCAACCAAGTCAGCCAAGAGGGGTGGGCGCCGCTCCATGTGGCAGCGTATAATGTCCTGCCGGAAATGACTAAGCTTTTGCTGGACAAAGGAGCGGACGTCAACCTTACCCATGAGAACGGCGCCACCGCCCTGCTCCTCGCTGTAGACAGCCAAGACATGGTGAGCCTAGGGTACTTGCTAGATAAAGGGGCAGATATTTCCGCCAAGCTGCCCAATGGGGCGACAGCCCTGCATCTAGCTGCACAAGCGGGCCATGCGGAGATTGTGGCGCGGCTACTAAGTGCCCAGGCGGCGGCTGACGCTACGATGGAGGGCGACTTTACGCCTCTCATGGTGGCCGTGCAGGAAGGGCATGAAGCCCTCGTAGAGGCCCTGCTCAAAGCTGGGGCACAGGTCAATCTCGCCAACACCCAGGGAGCCACAGCGCTCTTAATGGCCGCACAAGACAACCGCTTAGCCATCGCCGCTTTGCTGCTTGAGTATCAGGCTGATGTAAAAGCAACTGTAGAGGGACATACCGCCATTGCAATGGCACAGCTAGGTGGCCATGCGGCCATGGTCGACTTGTTGCGCACTTTCGGTGCCCGTTAACTTGGCACAGCCTAGTGCTATGTGTTAAAATGAACGGGATGAGCGCGGGTGTAGCTCAATGGCAGAGCACCAGCTTCCCAAGCTGGCTACGAGGGTTCGATTCCCTTCACCCGCTCCAAAACACGCTAACCCCCGCACGGGGGTTTTTTGTCACTTGCCCTGCCTAGCGCGCCTTTGTGCCAAGCCGTACTATAGACAAGAAGTTAGAATAGTTATGCATGGAAAGGCTATCTTGCCTTTTTGTTGGGGAGCATGACCATTAGTTGAGACGAATTATCTTGTTTTAGCAGGAAAACTGCCTAGGACAGCGAAGTACAAAGTAGGCCTGGTATCTGCCCAATGTATGCCGTGCTTTTCATGGCACCAGCTTTTTTGCGAAAGGAAAGGTGATGAAAAGGTGCAAGGTATCAAAAGGGTAGTGAGCACCTCTACCCAGTGGTTGAAAAAAAGTAAGTACAAAGCAATTGGCGTAGCCCTGTTTGTCGCTCTGTGCAGTATCTTCGCTCTGCAATCTTTGGCGTGGGAGGTCAGTCTAAACGGCGAGTTTGTCGGACTAGTGCGTGAGCGGCAAGCGCTTGCGGCAGCGATAACTGCCCACACCGAGCAAGTTCGCGAGGAGCGTGGCTGGGATGTGGGGGTATCTAGCCATATCGCCTACGTGCCGAAGTTCAGCTTATCTAGTGATGAACTGGCCACCGTTAAAGAGGAGATTCTACCTCGCCTAGAGTTCGGCAAAAAAGCCGCGGTAATTGTCATAGATGGCATGCCTGTCACTGCCTTGGCCACCCGTAAAGAAGCCGAAGAGCTTCTTGCCGAGGTGAAAAATGCGTTCACCCCTACCCAGCCGAACGCACAACTCGAAACGGTCGAATTTCTCCAGGAAACGGAGATTATTGAAGAATACCGCACCATCGAGGAAATACACGAGCCGGCTGCAGCGAAGAACGTTCTCTTGCATGGTAGCGAACGCATCCTGACTCACACTGTTAAACGAGGCGAGTCGTTTTGGACGATCGCCATGCGGCACCAACTAGGCGTCAGCGTCTTGGCAGCCGCTAACCCGCATATACGCCCCGAGCGCTTGCAGATAGGCGCAACACTCAACCTTACCATCCAAGAACCCTTCCTAGAGGTACAGACGGTGACAAAGGTCACTTTCAATCAGGACGTACCTTTTGCCACCACCAATGTGGTGGACAACACGCTCTGGCATTGGGACAGGCGCGTGCGCACCCCCGGCCGGCCGGGCACGCAAGAGGTAGTAGCACGCGTAACCGCGGTTAATGGTGAAGAAGTAGCTCGCGACATCGTGTCGCGCGTGCAGACTGCGGCTCCCACGGCCCAAGTGGTAGCACGCGGCACTAAGCTGGCCCCCACGATGAGTACAGGCGCTTTTCTCTGGCCTACCACCGGGCGCGTCACTTCAGCCTTCGGTAGGCGTTGGGACGGCTTTCATGAAGGTGTAGATATCGGCGCTCCTACGGGTACCGCCATACGCGCCGCAGATAGTGGCATAGTCTCCTTCTCCGGCTGGGGGGGTGGCTATGGCAACATGGTGCGCATAGAGCATGGCGACGGCTATGCCACCGTCTATGCCCATGCCTCACGTCTCTTAGTTGCAGTGAACGATGTGGTCGAAAAGGGGCAAGTAATTGCTCATGTAGGCAATACAGGGCGCAGCTTTGGGCCACACCTGCATTTTGAGATTCATCGTCAAGGCAGACCCCTTGATCCGTTGACCTTTTTTAGATAGCACAGGCGGCCAAGGCCGCCTTTTTTACTAGGGGGAGGTTCCAGTGCAAAAACCAGAACTGCTAGCCCCTGCGGGGAGTTTTGCAGCTTTAAGGGCCGCGGTTAAGTCTGGGGCAGACGCAGTCTACCTTGGCGGGGTGAAGTTTAGCGCGCGCGAGGGCGCCGAAAACTTTTCTTTAGAGACCTTAGCGCAAGCAGTGCTCTTTGCCCATCGCAGCAAGGTCAAGGTTTATGTGGCCGTTAACACCTTGCTTAAAGACGACGAGATGGAAGATGCCCTAGATTTTTTGCGCTGCGCCCACAACATAGGGGCGGATGCGGCCATAGTGCAAGACCTAGGCTTGGCCGGTCTTCTACGGCAATACTTGCCCGCTTTAGAGCTCCATGCGAGCACCCAAATGACTACAACCTCGCTTTCTGGCGTCAGGGCACTAGCGGCGCGTGGTTTCCACAGGGTCGTTTTGGCGCGCGAGCTCACCAAGGGGCAAATTAAAGAAATCGTAGAGGCCAAAGTGCTGCCCTGCGAGGTCTTTATCCACGGGGCGCTTTGCGTCGCCTACTCCGGACAATGCCTCTTTAGCTCTCTCTTGGGTGCTAGAAGTGGTAACCGCGGTCAGTGTGCGCAGCCTTGTCGATTGCCCTACAGCGAAAATGACGCGTCTTATTCCTACCCCCTGAGCCCTAAAGACCTTTGTCGGCTAGAGCATCTTAGCGAGGTCATGGCCTTAAATTGCGCTTCCTTAAAAATTGAGGGCCGCCTTAAACGCCCCGAGTATGTGGCCGAAGTAGTCAGTATCTACCGGCGGGCCATAGATAATATCTGCGAAAAAGGCTCGCATGCCAGTACTCCCCTCGAGCAAAGGCAGCTTGCACAGTCCTTTAACCGAGGTTTTACCACAGGGTTCTTCTACGGCAAGCCTGGTCGCGCCCTCTATAGTGGCGACAGCCCCGGTCATCGGGGGGTCCAAGTGGGGGCGGTGGTGGAGAACAAAGAGGGACAAGCCGTGGTGTCTTTCTCGGTCGCGGCGCACTCTGGCGACGTGCTGGCCTTCGGGCAGGACGAAACAGTGACGTTAACCATAAACTATCGCGAGAACGCCCTAGGTGTAGTGGCCACTACCAAGAGGCACAAAATGGGGCAGGTAGTTAACCGCTTAGTTGACGCCCGCCGCAACCAAGAGCTCATGGACGAAGTGCTGAAGTTTTCGTCCCCCACTCCACCTGCTAGCTGGCAGGTTTCGGGCAGAGAGGGCGGGCTGCTTACGGTTTCTCTCTCTTGCCTCGGGCATACCGTTACAGTCTGGGGGGACGAACCACTAGAGAGGTCTAAGGGTCAGATCGCTCCCCTGCCCCTTTTAGAGCGTCAGCTCTCTAAGCTAGGGGGAACGCCCTTTGTCATGGGCGAGGTGCGGGCAGAGGTGGACCCCTTTGTCTTCTTGTCTATCAGCGAAATCAATAGTTGTCGTAGGCGCGCTGTGGAACTATTGAGCCAGGAGCTCTGGGGTAATCCCTGTCCGGTAGAGCCCGTAGCACCTGTGTACCTGTTGCCCGAAAAAACAAAAGCCCGCTCCCTCCCCCTGCTGGTAGTATCCGTGGCGGATGCCAGCGAGGCCTTTGTCGCCGCCCGCGCTGGCGCGCGAGAGCTCATTCTCGGCAAAGAATGGGCAGAAGAAGGGCCAAGTGAGCAGTTAGAGGGGTATAAAGCCCTTAAAGAAATCGTGGCCATACCCGTGGCGCTGCGTCTGCCGCGCATTATGCATACCGAAGAAGAAGCCGCCTGGCAAAAAAATATCCACAAGGACATAGTGTACTACGCCTCCTCTCTTGGCGGCGTGGAGCTAATCTTGCAGCAGGGTGGTCGAGTGCGCGGTGATGTGGGGCTCAATGTACTGAACAGCTACGCAGCAGAGGCCCTGCCGGGGCTCTTGTCGGTCACCGCCTCGCTAGAGCTTTCGCAAGCCGAATTGCGGCGCATGAATCGGCAAACCAATAGAGAAGTAGAGGTAGTGGTGCATAGCCGACAGCTACTTATGGTTCTTGAGAATAGCGGCTATGCCGCCTTTCTGCGTGATCGCAAAGGCATGCGCTTTTCGCTGGCAGAAGACATGGTAGGCCGCGCCTACTTACTTAACTCGCAAGTACAAAGTCACATCGATGTTCTGTACGCCTTGCTAGGCATGCCCATCTCTCGTTTGCGGCTCGACATTGCCGGGGTAGGAGCGGAACTTGTAGAGCGAACTGTACGTCTATACACTCAGGCCCTCGAAGCTAGAGAAGATAAAGAGCGCGCCAAGATACTGCGCGGCAACCTCATGGCCGACTGGGGATTATTGACACGTGGGCATTGGCAGAGAGGCGTCTGATTTCTGCAGGAGAACTGCCCCTGATGGCGAAAGTTCACATAGTGTTCTTATAAAGGGAGGGGCTAGTTTGAGTCCAAAAATACTAGTTGTGGAAGACGAAAAGCCCATTGCCGAGATTGTGAAGTACAATCTCGAGCGCGAGGGTTTTTCTGTAGACCTCGCCTTTAATGGTCGCGACGCCCTCGACATGGCCATTAGACAAATCCCCGACCTTATACTGTTAGATGTTATGCTGCCTAAGCTCGACGGCTTTCAAGTCCTAGCAGAGCTCAGGCGCACCACAGACAACCCCATACTTATGTTGACGGCCAAAGAAGGCGAAAGTGACAAGGTTAGAGGCTTAGATTTAGGGGCAGACGACTATATCACCAAGCCCTTTAGTCCTCGTGAGTTAGTCGCGCGCGTTAAAGCGCATTTACGTCGTGCCCATCTTTTAGTCACCACTGAGGAAAACGATGTTTCTTCGCTTTGGTGCGACAAGCTCGTCATCGACTTAGTCAAGTACGAAGTGCGCAAAGAGGGCTTGCCTATTGAGTTGACGGTGAGAGAGTTTGAGCTACTAAAGTACCTAGCGCTACATCGTGGCCGTGTGTTCGACCGCGAGCACCTTCTTAAAGAGGTGTGGGGGTATGATTACTTTGGTGACGGCAGAACTGTAGACGTGACAGTGCGCCGTTTGCGCGAGAAGATTGAGGATGACCCTAGCGCGGGCAATGCTAAGTATGTCTTGACCCGCCGCGGAGTAGGCTACTACTTCCGCGAATCGGAAGTGGGATAGCATGTTTCGTAGCATCAGGTGGAGGCTTATACTCCTCTACATACTTCTTATTATGGTCGCCATGCAGTTTGTCAGCTTCTACCTGTTGCAGCGCATTGAGGAATTGTACCTCGAAGAGGCGCGTACGGTACTACGCACGCGCGGAGCACAGCTCTTAAGAGTGCTTGAAATTGAAGCAGAGCGCGGCCCCCTAGCGCGTGACAGAGTAGAGATTATACTAAACGACTTGCGTGCCCGCGAGGAGGACGCCATTGTTTTTTTGCTCACCGCCGAACAGCGAATCTTGGCCACCTCCCTCAATGCCGAGGCGATGCGTGGTCTGTATGTGCTTGGTGAGTACGCCGTTATTTTAGAGAGCATGCATGTGCAAACAGCTCTTGATGCCGTCTGGCAGGATGCCAGCGGGCGCAAGTTCTATACTTTAGCCCAGCCAATCACCCTGACCGTGCGCCATGGCCAAGTCAATACAGAGGCCGCCAGCATTTTTGTGCGCGAGCCCTTAGACCATACTTACCGTATTTTGCACGAAGTACAGGTGCGTCTCTTAAATGCCACCCTGCTCTCTATTTTCGTGACCATATTGCTCGGCACTTTCGCGGCCCAAACAATTACGAAGCCCATTCAAGAGATAACCAGCAAGGCCGCAAGTCTCGCGGCGGGCAACTTCGACATCGTCGTTCAAGTTAAGTCTAAAGACGAGATCGGCAAGCTAGGCGAGGTTTTTAACTACCTCACCAGCACGCTACGCGCGACACTAACCGAATTACACAACGACAAAACTAAGCTTGAGGCCATCCTCACCCAGATGACGAACGGCGTTATCGCCATGGACACTACCGGCACCATTATTCATGCCAATACTAGGGCGCGGCATATGTTAGGGCTGACCGAGTATTCGCAGGTAGCCTATATACTCGAACGCCTAAGCTTTGGTGATGTCAAGCGCCTCTTAGAGCGAGAGGCCCCGCAAGTTACCGAAGTCGTTATCGGTTCTCCCCAATCTATTGCGGTGCGCTCCATAGCAGCCCCGTTTCACTCCGCCGAGGGTGCGGTTACCGGGGTCATCATTGTTATGCAAGATATAACCGAAGAATCGCGGCTCGAAACCATGCGGCAAGAGTTTGTGGCCAATGTCTCGCATGAGTTAAAGACGCCCCTCACCACCATCAAAAGCTATGCCGAGACTCTTCTTACCGGAGCGCTGGAGTCAAGAGAGCTCGCCGGCAACTTTATTACGGTCATTTCAGAAGAGGCCGACAGGATGGATCGCCTAGTTAAAGACCTGCTTACTTTGTCCCAACTCGATTACCAGCGGCATAACCTGCAGTGCCGCCCCGTCCTCCTCGATGAGCTAGTGATAGACGTCTTAGAGAAGCTTTCTTTCTCCGCCTGTCAGCGCGGGGTGCGTTTTGGCACTGACTTCTGTGAAGAAATACCCATTGTTATGGCTAACCCCGACAAAGTTGAGCAAGTGTTAGTCAACATCATTGCCAATGCCATAAAGTACGCCCACGAAAACGGAGAAGTCGTTATTTCTCTACAGGTGAGCGAGAGCATGGTGCGTGTCGGCATCAAGGACGATGGGCCAGGCATTCCAAGCGATGACCAATCGCGTATTTTTGAGCGTTTCTACCGGGTTGACAAGGCTCGCTCCCGTGAGCTCGGCGGTACGGGCCTGGGGCTGGCCATTGCCAAGCAGTTGGTAGAAGCCCACGGCGGAACGATAGGAATTGAAAGTGAAGTAGGTAAGGGTACTGAGGTGTATTTCTCACTGCCTCGCCACAAGCCGAATCCCCCTGGGCAGGTGAAGTAACATGTGGGAGAAGCTAAAAAGCGCGACGCTAGTGGTGCTGATTTTAACTAGCGTCTACATGACCGGGCAGTTATGGCTTGTCCATTACGCGCCGCCCGGGGCTACGGCTCTGCGCGGCGACTTCCCCGAGCCCATGCCCCTAGAGCTGATGGCCCCTATCGCTATAAACTTGCATTTGACAGAGGAGTCTCGCGGCCTTAGCCCGGGGCAGCCTGGCTTTGCGGAGACGTGGGAGTTCTTTCGGGGCCTCATCAGCGGAGGGCACATGGTTTCTGTGCGCTCTATCACCGAGCAAGAATGGCAGCGCGCCTATGCTGGCAACAGCATAGAAGTTAAGCTGGCAGGCAGAGTGCAAATGCGCATGTGGCTAGAAGCACAGAGCGTGCAACCCTCAGGACTTGGCACCGAACATGTGATGGATAGAGTGCTGATGAGCACCCATTCTAATCACGTCTATTTTTGGGACACCGAGCGCGGCGTGTACCTAGCTTGGGAAAATGCCGCGCGCCCGGACCAGCCCTCGCGAGTTAGAGAGCAGACAGCGCTTCATTTGGCGACAGCACAGCAAAGCTGGCAGGGAGAGCCAATTAGACGGCTCACGCCGCGATTACGTGCTCGAGCGGCACCCTGGGTCTATGTCCCTGCCGAGCCAGGGCTTTGGCCGCAACTTTTAGCCCGCCACGAGCGGGCCCAGAACAGCCAACTCATAGCGGGTTTCTTCCCTGACTGGTCGTTAGTGCGAAGAGTGAGTGAGCGCGACGGCAGAATGTCTTTCACCGATGGCTTGCGGCATGTGTACCTGCACCCTAGCAGCGCCGTACAGTATGTATCGACAACTTGGTTTCGCCCCACTTACGACATTAACGCCCGTGCCAGCCTCATTCTCGCTATGGCACTCAATTTTGTGGCTCGTCATGGGGGCTGGCCAGATGATGTGCGGCTTAGTTACATGGAGGTCTCGGCCCCTACTTCCGGGCTTCCACAGATAGCCTTTCGCTTTGTCCCCTATACACATATTAATCTCAACGGGCGTGTCGCCTTTGTGCCACTTGTTTCTCCGCGTACGCAAATCGCGCTCACCGTAAATGAGCGCCATGTCTCAGATTACGAGCGCTTAGTATACCACCCGATCGACACGGGGGCATCGCCTACCCGCATTATAACGCCCGAAGCGGCCATTCAAGCAGTGGAGAAGAACCTGCTGCAAGACAAGCTCATTACTGATGTTTATGTGGGTTTCTACCAGCGACACCTCGATGAAGCGGCCGAGTTTCTTTACCCCGTATGGGTTATCGAACAAGGGCAAGAGCTGTTCTTAGTTAATGCCTTTACTGGCGACGTAGTGCCCCGTTAATGGCGCGCAAAGGGAGAGAGGAGGATGCGTAGATGGACTGGGGACGAGTAAAAACGCTCCTCATCGTAAGCTTTCTCATATTAAATATATTGCTCGCGGGGCGACTCTACTTTGTGCCAGAGCTAGAAATGTACCTAGGCCTAACGGACCGCGCCTCCAGCGAGGCCGTGCTGCGCGCCTTGCAGGCTCACGAGGTGGTGCTTACTGGCACACTACCAACTGTTGCGCTAAGGGCACCTTTTGCGCAGGTTTCTTTGCGGCGTCTAAATCATAACGACATTGACCTGCTGCGCAGGCAAATTTTGGGCGACGAGGCGGTACATTCTACTATTGCCACTACTGATGACCGTCCCTTGGTGGAGCAACCCACTAGCTTCGTCTTGGGGCATGAGGACTTAGTCATAACAACTCAGGGGTACATTTCGTACCATAATCGCGCGGTGGCCAAGACAGAGGCGCCCCTCGACGCTGAACAAGCGGTGCAGGTAGCGGAAGAATTCTTTCGTCATAGAATGGACGGACCCAGAGACTTTGTCTTTGACAGCGTTATCCCCCTCGAGGAGGGGAGCTACCGCGTTGAATACGTGCAAACCTTTAGGGGCAACCGCATCTTTCCTGGCTACATCATCATGGTCATCAAAGGTGGCGAAGTGGCAGCTATGTGGATGAGCCGCCTGAATGTGGCCCTCGAGGCTGGCGGCGCAAAGCCGGTGCTGCCGGCAAGTGGGGCCGTGCTTAGCTTGCTCAATCACCGTCTCAACAGAGGTGAGACTGGCGCCATGGAGGTACTTGAGGTCTTGTTCGGCTACCACAGCCCTATCTACGATGCTATTGATCCGTCCTGGCGCGGGGTGCCCGTATGGAGAATACGCACCAACGCGGGAGTATATTTTATTAACGCGCATTCGGGCGTGCCCGAAAGCTGGCCACTGGCCAACTAAATTGCCGCGAAAAGGCGCATATTTTGTTAATTCTTGCTCATAAATTGTTCATAAATAAGCCACACCTTGCTGCTATCATTTTAGAGAGCGCGCTGCTATGATAGAATTAGCGAAGGAAGGTGATGATGGCGACGTCTCCCATCTTGTGCCAATGAGGTTTTCTTGACGGTGTTTTTTTAAGGTGCTATAATTTTCTCTGTCAGCATGGGGGATTGGTCTAACGGTAGGACGACTGACTCTGGATCAGTTTGTGGAGGTTCAAATCCTTCATCCCCTGCCAATTACGTGGCGCGTTAGTCTAGTGGTTAGGACGCCGCCCTCTCAAGGCGGAATCACGGGTTCGAGTCCCGTACGCGCTACCAAGCAGAGTTTAAAGCACCCATAGTGGTGCTTTTTGTGCACAATTCTGTAATGTCCTTAATGAAAGGAGAAAGCAAGATGAGTGAGTTTCCTGAGTTTACGGGTAGGCCGCGCTACTATCGACGCCGATTCCCTTTCTTTCTCATGATGACCGTGGCCATAGTGGCCTCTATCCTAGGCGGGGTGGTGGGCTCATATGTCGCGCCACGCTACATTTTCGGGGGCCTTTTGCCCCATCCCAGCAATACGCCTAATTTCGCTAACTCGACTGCGCCGCCCCTGACCGGGCAGAATACTTTGTTTGATATGGTAGCGCGCGGGGCGGTGGTCGATGTGGCCGAACGGGTGGGCCCGACGATAGTAGGTATCGTTAACCTCGGTCGTGCCACGCGCGGGGTCACCACACTGCGCCAGCAAGGCACAGGCTCCGGCATTATTTTTGACAAAGCGGGACTAATCGTCACCAACCAGCATGTTATAGATAACGCGGCGGAAGTCCGCGTCGTCTTCCCCGAGGGCGTAGAAGTCAGAGCAGAGGTTGTCGGGGCAGATTTCATTACCGACTTGGCGGTGTTGCGCATCAACCTAGCCGACCTGCCCGAAGGCAAGCGCGACTTGCCCGTGGCCGAGTTTGGCGACTCCGCGGCGCTACTGGTCGGCGAACTGGCCGTAGCCATTGGCAACCCCCTCGGGCTTGAGTTCCAGCGCACCGTTACGGCGGGCATCATTAGCGCCGTGGAGAGAACGCTGACCATGGATGACATCTCCTTCACCGTAATCCAGACTGATGCCGCCATTAACTCCGGTAACTCAGGCGGGGCTTTGGCCAATGCACGAGGGCAGATCATCGGCATTAATCAGGCTAAAATAACGGCTGCCGGTGTCGAAGGCATGGGCTTTGCCATACCCATCAATGTCGCCCGACCCATTATCGAGGACCTAGTACGTTATGGCAAGGTCATTCGCCCCTGGCTAGGTATCCGTGGTATCGCCCTTTCTCCGGCCATCGCCACCCAGTACGGGATCACAGTCACCGAGGGCATCTTTATAGACACCGTTATCGCTCGTAGCCCAGCCCATGTGGCGGGGCTCCGCCGTGGCGACGTTATCGTCAGGTGGAACGGCGAACTGCTGACAGACTTTGAGCGCATGCGCAATCTAATCGCCGCTACCGGCGTCAATGGCGTAGTGCGGCTTGAAATTCGCCGCAGCACTACCCTGTTCACAGTCGAAGTTAGGCTCGAGGCCGCACCTTAAGCATGAAGATCACCCTGCTCGCTGTCGGCTCCCTCAAAGAAGAGTATTTTCGCCGGGCGGCAGAGGAGTACATGATGCGGCTCGCCCCCTATGCAGAGGTAAAGATAATTGAGATTCCAGAATATAAGACTACGCCGAGCGCATCGATCGCTAACCTAGAACAAGCCCTTGACAGAGAAGGAGCGGCCATAATTAAGTCCATACCAAAGGGGAGTGTGCCCATAGCCTTAGCTATCGAGGCCACTCCCCAATCTTCATTGCAGTTCGCATCCTACCTAGGCCGCCTGCGAGACAGTGGTCAAGGACAGGTGTGCTTCATTATCGGCGGGTCACATGGCCTGTCTGACGCCGCAAAAAGAGCCTGCACAGACAAACTCTCTTTCGGCCCCCTCACCCTGCCCCATCAACTCGCCCGCATTATCCTGCTAGAGCAAATCTACCGCGCCTTTAAGATTATGCGGAATGAACCGTATCACAAATAATGGAGAGTTTCCTTGTTATTGGCTCTCTGTAGTCCTGCCCCACACCGCTAAGAGGTACCCTAGCACGATTGGAACTCGTGTCAGGTTAACCCTTGACGAGGGTTCGAATCCCTCTCTCTCCGCCATTTATGTAGAAGCCATAGGCTCTTGAGGAAGTACCTCAAGAGCCTTTTTGCATGGAAACTGTGAAAGTGGTCGTCTCGTCGCCGTGGCGACGACGGAATAAGTGAGAGTGGGCAGGTGCGTTGCTGGTTGACACTAGCTGTCAACCTTTGGCAACTGAACAGAAGGAAAACAGAGTGATTCGTGTGAAGTGTACGTGTGGACGAGAAGGCGCACGGTACATTTAGGAGTGGATGTCTGAGGGTGTGAATCTAAAGGCATTCATCTTGCTTAGTTTTGAGGCAATATCACTCTCAGTATAAGCAGTGGTGGGGCTCAATCCCCTGAGCCTTGCCTCATATCTTCTGCTATCACTAGGGCTTCTGACCGTGTATGCAAGCCCTTGGGGCGTCACAGGTGCCTCCATAAAGAAGGAGTTACCAGTTATTTGTCGAAGGGTTATGCGGATCAGTAATATGCAGTTTCGTAAGAATACTTACGTGTAAGACCTAGAATCTCCTACCAAAGACTCTTTCCCAGTGTCGCCCAGAGGCGTAGCCTGATCGGTATGTTCTCCACAAGAAGAAAAAGCTGTTCTTGGCGCACACCAATCCCGCTGTAGATAACCTAAAACGGCGCGTAAAAGCATCGGAGTGCAAGTTTTCAACAATCACAAAGTTCCTTAAAACAGGCGGGGTAGGTCAGGATTGCGAAATCTTGGTGGTTGATGAGTGCAGTACAGTTAGCAACAGCAATATGAGGGCAATTCTTGAAAGCCCGTGCTTTTCCATGGATACAGTAGGACATAAGCTATTGGTGCTGGTTAGAGATACGTACCAGATTGATTCCATTGAGTTCGGAAACTGGTTTGATATCGCGAGAAGATTTGTCCCTGATGCTTCGGTCTGTGAATTGACGACGCCATGGCGTAGTCGCGACAAGGGCTTGCCAAAACTGTGGCAGAGGGTTCGCGGAGTGGACGGCAAGGAACCAAACGCCGTGCTTGAATCGTTAACGCGCCAAGGCTATACGACAAATCTAGATAATTCTATTCTTACCGCCACTAAGAATGACGAAATTATACTCTGTCTCAATTATGACGGGCTGTATGGAATAAACAATATAAGCCGTTTTCTGCAGGAGAGTAATCCGCGACTTGCTGTAACTTGGGGCATTCAGCAGTATAAAGTCAATGACCCGATCCTGTTTAATGACTCAGACCGTTTTTTCCCCATAATCTACAACAACATGAAGGGGAGAATTGGGGCATAGCGATATTTGATAGGGGCTTGGTAACGGAGCGAATACAGTTTGACATAGAGCTGGATAGGATACTAATGGGGACGGACGCCTTTGGGCAGGGCTTTCAATTGCTGCCCAATGCGCCAAGTGGGTACTCTGTAACTAAAAGCAAGAGCGCTGACGAGGATAATCCAAGAGGTCGTTCCTCGAAAGATGATGTTGCTCCGTTCCAGGTCGCTTATGCAGTCTCTATCCATAAATCTCAGGGTTTAGAGTACGATTCGGTCAAAATCGTCACCACCGATGAGGTTGACGAACTGATAACACACAATAATTTCTGCACGGCAATTACCCGGACTAGAGGTAAGCTGAAAATCTACTGGACACCGGAAGTGGAAAAGAAAGTGCTTGAAAGCATAAGGCCGAAAAACATTGGCAGAGATGTTTTATTGCTTCGTAACGACCTTTGCGACCAAGGATGATTACACGGGCCCAAAGCGTTACGACGCAAGCGTCAAGTAGTTCACACATACATGGGATATTTTGGACATAAGTGACCTACGCGAACGGGCGCAGAGCCTACTTTCCTGTTCCCGACGGTGTTCGAAGGAGATTTTACAGCAATAGAAAGGATAATCGAATGAAAACACAACCCTACATCTGTCGTGTGCATATCGAAAATTTCAGGAACTTTCATGCCGTGGATTTCCGGCTTAGTGAAAAGCAGGTGCTCATCGGAGAAAACGCTGTAGGGAAGAGCAACCTACTTTATGCATTGCAGCTCATCCTTGACCCGACGCTTTCGGAAAAGGATCGAATGCTTGAGGAGTCTGACTTTTGGGAATGCTTGCCAGACCCAATGGGTACCGGCGAGCAAATCCTGATTGAGGTCTACTTCGCAAATTACGCAGATAACCAGAATGTGCTTGCTCAATTGACTGACGCGACGGTGATGCTCGACGGCAAGGAAACGCTAAAGCTCACATATAAATTCTTCAAAAAACACGGGGATAAGCCGGACTATAGCTATGCGATTTTCAAGGGCGACGATGAAACGAGAGCATTTACCTACGAAGACCGGAAAATCCTGAACATCCGCGTGATAAAGGCTATCCGGGACGTTGAGTTGGAAATGCGTAACTCCAGAACATCGCCACTGACGCAGATCATCAGGCAGAAATACACTGTCAGCAAGGATGTACTTGCCGAGATATCAAAAGCACTCGAAGAGAAAGGTGCGGATACCCTTCAGATTGGTCAAGTTGGTGATCTGGAACAGCGCATCCGTACCCTGATGAACGCGATGGTATCATTCAGCGCTGACGAGTTTGGCGTTTCTTTGAAAACCATGAACATTGACGCGACTAGGCTCCTCTATACATTGCGCCCATTGATCAACAACCGTGAAGCCGGGAACACAAGTCTTGGCGTGAATAACATCCTCTACATTGCCCTAATCCTTCTCTTGATTGAGGACGACACAATTAAGACCTATTTACCCAGCGATCTCTACGCCGAGTTAGTAGAGAAGGATAAACACAACCTAATTCAACGTTGTTACAACAAGCTCGAAACGGTGGATGGGTATGCTCTCAACCTCGCCGCGCTCAAAGATACAGCCATGCGTGACGGTCTTTATTCGTTTCTGTCTCAAACAATTCCGAGTGCTCACGGCTCAACGATTCTAGCAGTTGAAGAGCCGGAAGCCCATTTGCATCCGATATACCAAAGGCTGCTATATAAGCATGTGATGAACAAGACCAACACGTCGGTCATAATAACAACCCATTCTACGCACATATCTTCGGTTGCGCCAATAACATCGCTCGTTCACCTGATTGCTAAGCCAGACGGAACATGCGTTAATACCACAGCAGGGCTCCAGCTTCCCAGCGAAGAATACGCGGATTTAGCGAGATACATTGATGTCAAGCGCGGAGAGCTTTACACAGCGAAAGGTATCATATTTGTCGAGGGAATTGCCGAGGAGTACTTAGTGACGAGTTTTTCAGAATGCTTGGGATTCGAACTGGATCGGCTTGGGTTAGTTATTTGCGATATCAACTCAACGAACTTCAAACCGTACTGTCGTTTTGCTGATGTACTCGGGATTCCATATGTCGTTATCACAGATGGCGACTATTACCATGATGTCGACGGTAAAAAGCACTTCGGAGATCTAGCTTCTGATGATGACAACGCCAATGGTTATGACGGGCTCGACCGCGCCTCGCGCATTTATGGGGACACCATCAAATTGCTATACGGCGAGGCATTCGAAGAACTTGATTTTGACCAGCAGCGCGAAGCCTTTGCGGGACTGGATGTGTTCATTGGGGAATATACCTTCGAGGTGGAGATATTCAGGGCCGCCAGTGCAACCGACAAAGCAGTTATCTATTCTGTTTTCGACCAATTGACAAGCGGTGGTGACCAGCAGAGACGGAACTTTTCAGCCAACCTGACATCCGGCGATTACTACAAGTGCCTACGCCAAATTGAATCCTCGCACAGCGGCATTGGGAAAGGGCGGTTCGCACAGCGGCTTGCTGAAAAGGTCACCCCAACAATGATTCCTGGTTACATATCAAACGCGATAAATAGGATTGTGCAAAAGGTTAGGGGTTAGGCAATTGACAAAGTACTTTCAGAGGAAACTTCAAGAAATCCGCAATGACCCAGAGCAACTTGCGGCATATGACGCATATGGCAATGCGGTTGTCGTGGCAGGACCAGGAAGTGGAAAAACAACCGTTTTGACGCTCAAAGTTATGCGTCTCTTAAACGAAGCCATTTGTCCCCCAAGAGGGTTGGCTTGCTTGACTTACAGCACAGAAGCCGCCCGCGAGTTCAAGAATCGGTTTGCAAAACTCGGGCTAACCAAGCGTGAAAATGTGTTCCTCGGCACCGTCCACAGCTTTTGCCTTGCGGAAGTTATAACCCCATTCGCTCACTTATACCCCAAATATAGAATCCCCCAACCCATACGGATCATATCGGAGTCGCAAAAAGAAAAGCTTTTCGATTCACAAGGATATGACGGGCAGCCACGGATGATCGATGTCGACAAGGAACGCACACGAAACATACGCGGTATCAGCCGTGTCGCTCTTGAAAGTTACGAAGTTGCGCTCAAGGCGGCCATTTCTTTTGAAGATTTACTGGTAGAGCGCGGCTATATTGACTTCATCAGCATGATAAAATTCTCCGTGGAGCTTATTCAGAATGAGCCATATGTACGAAAGGCTCTCGAAGCAAAGTTTCCTTGGGTGGTCATTGACGAGTATCAGGATTTGGGGAGGCCACTGCATGAAATCGTCCTTGCTCTGCTCAATCTGGCAAACATCAAGGTATTCGCCGTAGGAGATGCCGACCAGTCCATTTACGATTTCCAAGGCGCAGCTCCAGATTATCTGACCGAGTTAAGCCGAAGGACCGACGTCCAATGTATCCGTTTGAGAAACAACTATCGCAGTTCTCAGGTCATCGTTGACGCATCCGAGCATGTGCTAGAATGTAAAAGAGGATATATAGCTTCAGGGCAGCTGCGCAATTACCAAGCATCGATCGAGTTCTGCGAATGTGCTTATGGAATGGAAGAACAGTATTCTGCCGCTGTGAAGTTGATCAGAAGATTCCATGGAGAAGGCATCCCCTTCCATGAGATTGCTGTCTTGATGGGCAACAACAATCAGGTCAAAGAGCTGTATGCCGAATGCACAGCAAAAGGCATTCCTGCCTATATTGCCCGGCAGAGCTTCAGGAACACCGATCCAATTCTCTGGCTTCAAAACTGCGTCTGCTGGCTCCAAGACAAGAGCACTGGGTCGTTTGATGAGATATGCTCTGCCTGGAAGGGCTTCCTGTCGCTCAAGAGGGACAACGCAATCGATGAGAATGAGTATCTGGGCATCAAGAGAAACCTAATTCGCGTATTGACTGCCAGCCGCATTCATAAAGATAATCTCTATGAATGGCTTCGCTTCATTTTTACAGAATTGGATATCTGTGCGTTGTTCTCCGGGTCAGACCGGTTTCCAGATGAAATCGAGAATTTTAAGAAGCTGGTTCAGGTCTCAAGGGAAACGGAGCCGACTTTAACAATCGACTTTATGGCTCGTCTCGGTGTCCCTGATAATCAGGTAGTCTTGTCCACGAGGCACAGCGCAAAAGGCCTAGAGTTTGATTGTGTAATCATGCTTGGCATGGAAAAAGATAGCTTTCCCAGCTACTATGACACCACTGTCAGACAAATTGAAGAAGCTCGCCGGCTCTGCTTTGTCGCTGTTAGCAGAGCAAGGAAGGCCTGTGTATTGGTTCGATCAAAACAACTACCTAATAGATATGGTCGGTGGTTTCCTAAGGAACCATCTCCGTTTTGGATTACCATTAAGGGGTTTCTAGATGAACGTTTGGGCAGTACCTGCTGAGATTTTCGTCCTATGCGACAAGAGAGGATGGCAGACTGTGTTGAAGTAGTTGACATTTTTTTACAAACGGTATATAGTAGCGTTAGTACGGAAAGAAGCGGTATTGACCATGAGCAACTTAGTGGGTTTAGACCGCCATTGCTATATCTAGTACCCTCTCTAGAAGATTCGATTAAGTCAGGATAACCAGGTGCGAATACATTTGTGGACATTCTATACCTAGTTAAGCTAGGCTTCATTGGCGCGGTACCGTCTTTAATGGGTCGTCCTTCCTATTCGGCTAATGACTTGCTTAAACTGTACCTGTAACTGTTACCTACAAGGGATTCGCTCTTATAGGCAGCTTGAGGCTGAGCTCAGTAGAAATACTGAGTTTACTTGGTTACTAAGGGGGCTGCTCCCTGACCATAGAACTTATGACTGGTATCTAAAAGAGGAAGCGTGCGCCTTTCTACGGAAACTAGAGAATGTGACTTGGTTGCTTTTTCAGAGACGAGCTTTGGAAAGGGGGATTTGGTGTGGGAAAAGATACTAACGTGATAATTAGCAGAGCAGGCGAAGCTGACATCTCTGCCCTCTGTGACTTTGAACTTCAGGCCAGACTTACGGAGCCGGGTGTTCTGGTCGCAGAGTTTGAGGAGAAACGCTACGCGCAATTCCTGGAGTCGTTGCAGCTTAATGGTTCACGTGATAATGCGATCCTCATAGCGTCCGACGGTTATCGTGTGGTCGGAAGATGTGACGTAGCGATACTTAGAAGCACCATGGATGGAGTAGCCACTGGATACATTGATTGGATTTATGTGCTCAAGCCTGATAGGTGCCAAGGAATTGCCTCAAGGCTGCTTCTAGCTGCGGAGCAGTTTTTTAGGGACTCAGGGGTTAAGCGCTACTATTTATTTACAGCCGCTAACGAGGAAGCTCAGGCTTTCTATCACAGGAATACCAGCTTGAGCTTTACAAGGCGTGAGGTTGCGGAGAAGGATTTATAACCAAGCGACAAAGGGGTTGGCGCCGCTTGCTGTTACCTTTTTCCGTGTCCATGCGTACAATTGGGATAAAGAGGCTGATTTGTCTGCTAAGGGGGTGGGAATCTTGAGCACGTTAGAAAGAATACAGGAGCAGCGTGAGGAAGTACTCACTATTGCCAGGCGCTACGGGGCCACGAAGGTTCGTATCATCGGGTCTGTGGCACGTGGAGAAGATGATGAGGAAAGTGACATAGATTTTCTTGTGGACCTGGCCCCCGGTAGAAGCCTATTTGACTTGGGCGGCATGCTCATGGATTTGAACCTTCTGTTCGGGAAACACGTGGACATCACCACTGAGAAGGGATTAAAGAGACGTATCCGCGACCGTGTTCTCAGCGAGGCGGTGAGCTTGTGAGAGATAGACACGACTACTTCGATGTTGACGTTGACCTGGTATTGGGCTGTGGCGGAAAAGGAGTTGCTGACACCCAAGCCGCAGCTCAAAGAGCTATAGAAACTCGCCGGTTACCCCGTTACGGAGAACCTTACCATAAATAATGGCAAATTTGCTTATTAGTAGCTGCGAGGCAGGCGCAGAGAATCCATGGTGCACGAAACCTTGAATGCTGCAGAGTCCTTTCTCCTGCAATGTTGCGATGGGACTGCCACTAATGCTTTAGCTGCTTGGGAGCGATATGCGGCTCACTACCCAGAGCTCCAGAGGAAATGCTGTGAGAACCAGGGGGAACAGTGGAGAGAGATGTTTGTCGCGTATGTTTTGCCCAGGCTCTGCGAAGACAGGGATAAAATGAGGCAAGCTAATGGGAACCTTCTGGACATTCTTCCACCGCTAATGGAAAGATGTACGGGACTATTTGAGACGAAAGACACCATCAACATGGTCATCTACGTCGGCCTTGGAAACGGTGCCGGCTGGTTGGCATGGTGCCAGGCTAATCACCACAAGCTTTCTATCACAGGAATACCAGCTTGAGCTTTACAAGGCGTGAGGTTGCGGAGAAGATCTTGTAACCAAGCGACAAGGGAGTAAGAAAAACCTCTCCCAATTTAGCAGCATGGGAGAGGGCAGCATATAGCCATGAAGGGACCGATGGTACAGTATGCCGCCCCCGGTGCCGCAGAGGCACGATTTCAACCACAGAGTACACAGAGGCGTGGAAAAGAGAGGAAGATGGAACGACCACGACTACGCATCTAAACTCCTTGTTCCTCTCTTTCATACTCTGTGTACTCTGTGGTTAATAAACGATACTTCTCTCTTCTCTTTTGCCGCTTGCTTCTTCCTTCAGATAGGTAAGTGCGCGTGAGGTTATTCTCTAGTTGGGCGAGCTGGAGCGAAACTTAGCGCGTCTATTTTGCGTATAGTTACCTAGCATGTAAAATTAAGTGGCCATGAGGGGGTAATTCTATGAGTACGGCACTCCAGCTACAAAACATTAACAAGACTTTTGGCGGGACACAAGTTGTAAGCGACGTATCATTTGCTGTCAAGGCGGGAGAAATATTTGGGCTGCTAGGGCCAAACGGTGCTGGCAAGACTACGACTATACGCTGCATCCTCGGCATTATGTACCCCGACAGTGGGCGCATAATTTTTAGCTTTGGCAGCGACAGGCATGTTGCCCGCTCTGCTATCGGCTACCTGCCGGAGGAGAGGGGCCTGTATAAAGACGTGCGGGTGCTCGATCTACTCTTGTACCTGGCGAATCTTCGTGGGTACTCACTGTCTAAGGCACGGTTAAGGGCCATGACCTACCTAGCGAAGTTTGGGCTAGAGGGTAGAGAGAAGGCCAAGATCGAGGAGCTATCTAAGGGCATGGCGCAGAAGGTGCAGTTCATTGCCTCTATTCTGCATGAGCCGAAGCTGCTTATCCTTGACGAGCCTTTTTCGGGTCTTGACCCGGTTAGTCAAAACATCGTCAAGCAAGAATTGCGCGAGCTGTCGTCACAGGGTACGGCGCTCCTCTTGTCGGGGCATCAAATGAATGTGCTAGAAGAACTATGCGACAGAATCTTTCTCATGAACAAGGGGCGACAGGTGCTCTACGGGCCCATCGATCAAATCAAAGAACAGTATGCCGACCACAAGTGCACCATCTATGGCGATAACGAGGGCGTGGCCTTTGAGCGTCTGCCGGGAATCAAGCAGGTGACCAGGGACAAAATGCGCACCACGATTTTTCTCGCCAAAAGTGTCGAGGTACAGCAGTTCTTGCATTCGCTGCCGCAGGGGGTCGACATCAAGGAGCTCTCTGTAGACCGTATTTCGCTGCACGATATCTTTGTCAGTGTGGCCCAAGGGGGTGTTCCGCATGAAGGATAGTCTGAAAGTAGCAGCTTGGGAAATTAGTAAAATGCTTAAGAACAAGTCCTTTCTCATCTCAATCTTACTCGCTCCCATCATCATGGGGGTGTTTAGCGCTTTGCCCGCCCTTATGGCGCGAGTCGAGGAAGACAGGGGCTTGCATCTCTACATAGTAGACGAGCTTGGTATTTACGAAGCGCTAGCTGCCCACGCCCCAGCGCTCAATATTGTGCTAGAGCGTCACACCGGCGACTTAGCCGCTTTGCAGGACCAAATTAGCGGTAAGCCCGGCAGCGCCTACCTCGTACTAGATGAAAAAGTGCTAGCAGAGCGGCGGGCGACCATAATGCTTGGGGGAGACGGCCTGCCTACCCTCACCGCTTTGAACGCGCTACTAGAGAGCCTGCTACGCCAACTAGCCTTGCAGCGTGAAGGTTTGCCTAACGAGGCCATCATTTCGGCTCTGACGCCATTTAGCATTGACAGCGCCTCCCTTACCCAGGCGGGCGATAGCATGGCGCGGGTTGTGCCCGCCGTTTTTAGCGCCATCATTCTCTTTGGTGTCTACATTACGGGCATGATGATTTTGCAGAGTGCCATGGCCGAGAAGAAAGACCGCATGGCCGAGGTGATTCTTTCTTCGGTCAGCGCCGAAAGCCTGATGCAAGGCAAGCTCTTGGGTTACTCGGTGCTTGGCTTGCTACAGATACTCTCGTGGTTGGTCTTTGGCGCGGTGGTGGCTCAGTACCGATTAAACATTCCTGTTTTCACTTACCTGTGGAGGCCTGAGCTAGCTCTATCTCTCTTCTTTGCTATCGCGGGCTACTTTCTTTATGCCTCCATCTTGGTAGCCATCGGCTCGACCATCGATGACCTCGCTACCACGACGAATTTTCAAAGCACCATTATGATGATACCCATCCTGCCATTACTCTTTGTTCAGCCCGTTATAGTTAACCCGAATGGCATCGTGGCTACCTTCGGCAGCTACTTTCCGTTGACAGCCGCGGGGGTAATGTTGCTCCGGCTGGGGCTCTCGACGACCATGACCTGGCTTGATATTCTCCTGCCATCAGTATTCTTGCTTCTGACGCTAGTCTTAGTCGTCAAGCTTGCCGGTAGGATTTTTCGCGCGGGCATGCTCATGTACGGAAAAAACGCCACCCCCAGCGAAATGTGGAGGTGGCTTAGCCGCTAGTCTTCCCTTGTGCGGGGGGCAAGAGGCTTATCGCTGCCTATGCCCCACTCGATCGTTTTGTCCCACCCGCCTTGCGCTAGTATGCGCCGCAGGGCGGCGTTTTCGAGCGTGTCGAAGGCCCTGCCGGAGGTAGATAAGGCGTTCCTGTGGGCTTGGTTGAGGTAGGCGGCTAGATTGTGCCGCAAGTCCTTCTCTGCGGTCTCGCTATAGACGAGGAGCGCGGCCTCTACTCCGGCCGGGCCGGCTCTTAGTACGGTGACGATATCAAAACTGCTCAAGGTGCCCTCGAGGTAGCGTTGGGCATTGTAATTAGCTACGTATCCGTCAAGGTTGACTAGGGTGAGCAGTGAGAAGGCTAGTGCGCCGACAATGGCCGTTAAACGCATAATAGAGAACTGCCATTTTTGCAGAGCAATGATGGCGCAGCAGATGACTGACAAGAGGAGCATAAATATGAGCGGCAGCAGCCGCCACATGGTAAGGCCAAAGGCGTCGACATAGAGCATCATCTTGCTAAAGGCTGTCGCTATAAGTAGCAGCGTCAGCACGGCGAGTAGGATGTTTAGCAGACGCAGGGCGAAACTGCGACTACGTAGGGTTCGGCTGCTTAAATTGCCTATAGTAAGAACGGCTAGATTGATCACGGCAATGGCACAAAGCTCAAAGAACCCGCGTCTGGCAAAATCGGCATAGGTGAGGTAGTGGCTTGGTAGCTCGCCGACAAAGGACGAGAAGAAGTAACTCAATTGGCCAGCGATAAACACCAGGTAGACCGTGGTTAGCATGCCCATTACGGTGAGAACAGTAGGTAGTGGCAGAATGCGCAGTGTGGCGAGCGAGCTTTTGGCCGCGCTTAATCGATTGCCCTGGCCCTTAGCCTCGTGAACGGAGCCGGCAATTAACCCGAAGAGGTAAGAAGCGGTAGGAATCGTCAGGATGAGCTTTATGGTAAGCTCTTCATTCTGCCACATCAGATTCCGCCAGGCGGCGGCAAAGTCGCCAACGAGGATAGTAAAATCGCCACTGTCAGCTGTTAGTAGCAGGGGCAGAACTAAGCTCAGAAGCATGATGCTGAGCACTGCCCCGAGCAGAATAGGCCATGCTTTTGCCATAAAAAGGATTTTGTTCTGGCGTAAAGCGAAGAGACTCTTGTAATGACTGCCGAAGTGGCGAAGTGCTACACCCAGCAAGCCATTAAGGAAATCGAGCGGCAGCCAGTCACTGGTCTTCCCGAGCAGGGTCATCTTGGTGGTTGCCAGAACCCAGTAGACAGCAAAGCAGAAGAGAAATAAAGCGCGCCACCCCGCTAAGCCCTCGTTCCTCCACAGGGCGAAGCTCAGCCCTGTAAGTTGCAGCATGGCGAGCCAAAAATAGCTCTCGCGCGACATAGGGATACCCTTGCTCTTAAAATACAAGACGGAAAGCGTGCCGAAGAGAGCGGTGAAGAGCGTTACTTGCAGGCCCTGCCAAGTGAAAAAGACCCAGTGCCAGAAGAGAAATCCGAGCGCGAAAACGAAAACAGCGAGCAGCCCATCCTCACTGGTGGGGGTAAAGGGATGGCGTGGCGGTACAGGCTTTGGCAGAACAACTTCGTCGCGAGTTGGTAGCACTTGCTCAGTCAATTTAGTCTCTCCTTTCGCTTCCCTCTGTCAAAAACTCTAAGATATCGCCGGGCTGACAGTCTAGGGCCTGGCAGATGGCCTCAAGGGTAGAGAACCTGACCGCCTTGGCCTTGCCCGTCTTTAAGATCGACAGGTTGGCCTGGCTTATGCCTATTTTTTCGGCCAGCTCGCCCGATGAAACTTTGCGCTTGGCCATCATCACATCTAAATTAACCACAATGGGCATGGCCGCTGCCTCCTTACACTGTGTAGTCGACTTCTTGCTTGAGGGACACGGCTTCGCTAAATACATTCTGTATGACGCGCAGTATCAGGCTCATAAAGGCAGCCGGTATGGCGAACATAAGCCAGGGGAAGTAGTAGAGCGAGGCGGCCAAAGCAATACCAGCGCCCACGGCCGCGCACCATGACAGGGTGCGGAGACGCAGAGCATTCTCGGGGATAAAGACCTCGGCCTGCGCGATGCGCTCTAGCAGGCGGTACAAATTATATAGTAGAATAGCCGCTGGCAGGCTACCGCCGTAGATGGTGACCAAAAAATGCAGCTCAAGCCCCCGTAAGTAGGCGCGCGAGTAACTTAGCAGCCACCTCACTAAGGCTGGGGCGAAAGCTACTACACCTAAGAGCCCAAAGGCAAAAAATAGGACACAAAGCTTACTAAGAATGATGGACTTGTGGTCATTCCACATTGGGGTCCTCCCATCAGGCCTGCGGCCCTTACTTTGAGGGAAGTATAGCACGATTATTATCGATAGGCAAGATATTTTTATCGAATAACAATATCTTGCCCTCCTGCAGGTGGTTTGTCTTGCCGCCTGCAGGAGGTGGCGGAGAAACGTCGAAATATTCTCTAAGACTTTTTAAGAAAGGCGGTAAGAAAATGATAAAGAAGAGCGATGCTATTGCCGTTAAAGAGGCCCACAACCTCAGGGGGGGTGTAGGCCGAATAGAAATGAAGCACTTCTATGACGAGGCGGAATTTAACGGTCTAGGCCGCCTCTACGGCCTACTGGTTGTGCCGCCGGGCTGTTCGGTCGGCGACCACAGCCATATCGGGGAGCAAGAGTCCTACTATATTTTAGAGGGTGTCGCTACCTACAATGATAACGGCCAGGAGGTAACACTCTACCCCGGCGACATGGCCCTTTGTCCGGACGGCGAATTTCACGGCGTCAAGAACGAAGGCGAGGTAGACCTAAAGTTTATCGCCTTGATCAGCAACACTAAGTAGAGGCTAGCTTGCGGCCAGCATTTTAGCAAAAAAAGTACTCGGCGCCCCGTCCATAGGGGTAACCGAGTACTTTTTATTGCTCTCTTATTGCGCTAAGTTAAAAACTCTTGACCACTTCGTCCACGAGGTAGCCCACGTAGTCGACCGCCTTTTTAATAGCCTGAGGTTCAGTCATATCTACGCCAGCCATCTTGGCCAGCTCGAGCGGCGGCTTGGTGCTGCCGGCTTTAAGCACCTCTAGCCATTTGTCGATTACCGGCTGCCCCTGGTCGGCAATGTCTTTGGCGACCGCGGTGCCGATGGTAAGACCGGCAGAGTAGCTGTAGGGATAGAGGCCCATGTAGAAATGCGGCTGCCGCATCCAAGTTAGGCGCGCACCGTCGTCAATCTCAACTTCGCCGCCCCAGAACTCCTCCAGAATTTCACCTTGCACACGGCTTAAGAGCGTCGCTGTGACAGGCTGGCCCTTTTCGGCCAAGGCAAAGATACGGCGTTGCAGCTCGCCTTCGATGAGGTGGCGCACGAAGTTGTGGTAGTAAGTCAAGAGGAAGCCCATGTTGAGCCAGCGGCGCATGCGGGGGTCTGTAGTCTCGCTGCCGATGTAGTTGCCGACTAGGAGCTCATTAATAATGGACGGCGCCTCGGTAAAGAACATCGAGCCACGCACATTAGACAAACGCTGGTAGCGCATAGAAAGTACGCCATGCCCGGCATGACCAAGCTCGTGCGCTAGTACTAGGGCATTGCGCATGCTGTCGGCCCAAGTGACGAGAATGTAGGGATGGGCATCTGGCACGCCATAGCAGAAGGCGCCGGTCGACTTGCCGATGTTTTCGGCGAGGTCAATCCACCTGTTCTTTAGCGCGTCCTCCATTATCGTGGAGTATTCTGGGCCAAGCACAGCCAGCGCCTTGAGAATAACATCCGAGGCGTCAGCGTAAGTAGTGGGGGGGTTGAAATCGGGGTCGAGGGGAGCCTCGATGTCGCAGTAGAGAAGTTTATCTAGGCCAAGTACCTCTTTGCGCAGCTTGGCGTAACGGCGCATATGGGGCGCAATCTCGGACAATATGACGTCGTGCAGGGTATTGTAGGCAGGTAAGTCCACCTCTTGGCCGTGCAGCAGCATGTGGGTGGCGGACTTGTAGCCCCTGAGGCGTGCCAGAACGACGTGCTTCTTAACTTCGGTGCCCCAGGTAGCGCCGTAGGTGTTTTGGTAGGCCTTAAGCCCCTTGGTAAAAGATGCGAAGGCGTTCCGGCGTAGTACATGGTCGGGGGACTTTTCGTAGGCCTCTTCATAAAGAGCGAACGACATGGGGTGACTCTGGCCGTCTTTATCTGTGATGGGGTCAAAGGCCATGTCCGCGGCCTTAGAGCGGGTATAAGTGAGGTACGGCGCGCCTAAAACTTCGCCTAGCGAGGCTAAGGCTACCTCCGTATCGGGGTGTAGCATATGGGGTTTTTCATCGAGCATGCGCTGCAAAGTGCGGGCAAACTCTTTAAGCTTAGGTTCCTCGCCTAAGTAACGTTCTAGTGTGCCGGCGGGCAGAGAGAGCGCCTCGGAGCGAATAAAGGAGATGGCGGCGAATACTTCGGAGCCAAGCGCCGAAGCTCTCCCCATCATCGTCTGGTTAGCAGAGTCGGTACCGTCGCCAGATAGTAAGAGAGAGGCATAAGCGGTAACGCGGATAAGGCGCTTTTGCAGGGTTTCGGCGGCTTCTAGGCAGGCAAAGAGGGTTAAGGGGTCGCGACCAAGTGTGCCCTTGTACTTGGTTACACTCGGTATATCGGCGGTAATCGCGGCAAGTTCGGCGTCCCATTCCGCAGCAGAGGGGAAGATATCCCTAAGATCCCAAGTTTGCTCTGCTGGCACTTCCAAGCGGCTAAGTCTCTTTTTCATGTTCATCCTCCTTAACGTGGGCCCTGCAGGGGCACCCACCATCCCTATAAGTATTCGCATTTCTTAGTGGTTTTCCTTCTAGTGACGAAATTTTGTCGCCTGTAAGCGAAAAAGTCTAGGCCAGGCCAAGGGCGTAGTCGTGATTCTAGGCGTTGTCGCTAGGCCTAAAGTGAAAAAAGTATCATAGCATGCTTTTCTGCCCTTGCGGTAGTAGTAATTAAGGCCCGCAGGCGGTAAAATAGACTACGAAAGAGGTTCTGCTAAGACGTGTTCACGGGCGACAGGCAACAGTAAAGGGAGGTTTTATGGTGAAAAAGATCTTAATCACGGGTGCGCTAGGCCAAATCGGTACCGAACTGGTGGCGGTGATGCGCGGGCGCTATGGCGAAAACAATGTGGTGGCCAGCGACATTCTGCCAGAAGTCCCCGAGGGTGCGCTAAAGGGTGGACTGTATGAGGTTGTGGATGTAGTCAAGCCCCAGCAGATTGCCGATGCCGTAAAGAAGCATCAAATCAACGAAATTGTTCATCTCGCTGCCTTACTCTCCGCTGTGGGCGAAAAGAAGCCCCACCTCGCCTGGGAGGTCAACATGGGGGGCCTCTTTAATGTACTAGAGGTAGCGCGCGAAACAGGTTGCGGGCTCTTTACACCTAGCTCTATCGCCGCTTTTGGGCCTACTACCCCGCCCGACCACACTCCCCAAAACACCATTCAGCGTCCCACGACCATGTATGGCGTCACCAAAGTAGCGGGGGAGCTGCTCTGTGATTACTACCACCTTAAGTATGGCGTAGACACGCGCGGCGTGCGTTTCCCTGGCCTTATCTCGTACGAAGCCCTGCCTGGTGGCGGCACAACCGATTACGCTGTACATATTTATTACGAGGCCCTCAAGCACAAGTGCTACACCTCGTACATCGACAAGGGAACGTACATGGACATGATGTACATGCCAGATGCCATCGAGGCCATCATACAGCTTATGGAGGCCGACCCTAAGAAGCTTAAGCATCGCAATGCCTTTAACGTAACAGCCATGAGCTTTGACCCCGAGCAATTGGCGGCAGAAATCAAAAAGCATATTCCGGAATTCACCCTAAGCTACAATGTGGATCCCGTCCGACAAGGCATCGCTAATTCATGGCCAAACTCGCTAGATGACAGTGTGGCGCGTGCCGAATGGGGCTGGAACCCCAAATTTGACCTCGCCTCCATGACGGCCGATATGCTCGTTAAGCTGCGCCTTAAGCTTGGCCTGGTTTAATCTTTCTTGACAACAAAAAGCTACTCGCACACTTGCGGGTAGCTTTTTGTCTAGGCAGAGTTTACTGGCCAGGGGTCACTTTGCTCCACTTTCTCTCTTTGCGCAGCGCGCGTTGCTCCTGCCTTTTTTCGCGTAGCTCCTCGATTACGGCGAGCCCTTCGCCCTTTTCGATGCGCTCGCGGATGGCGGCGGCATTAGCGAGTACCTGCGTTGCATGGGCAACTTGGCGCGCGGCAATTTGCTCCGCGTGTTTGGCTATGTGACTAGCAGTTCTTTCTTGGCGCTCTTTGAGCTGTGCTAGTCTTTTTTCGGCCAGCTCTGGGTTCTTGGCCTCTTTAGCGCGTTCAGTGGCGAGGGCTAAGGCCCGTGCCTGTGCAGCCGCCAAATCGGTGGCAATTTTTGCTGGCAGGCTGGCCTGGTTGGCTAGTAGCTCCTCAGCTTGCTTGACGAGTGCGTCGTGGCGAGCGAGCAACTTTTCTTTTAAAGCGGCGGGGTCGTTCTGGGCTAGGGCGGTCAGCTCGGCAAATTTTGTGTCAGCTTGCTTGAGTACACGCTCTGCCCGCACGACATTAGGCGGCGCTACCGCGTTTCGTCTTTGCATCCCCGGTGGCATCTTTACCCCGCCTGGGCCCGCAGCCACAGCTAGTGGTGCCAAGAGCATTAAGATAGCGGTTAGTGCTAGTGCTTTCTTAACCATGCGATCACTCCCTTCTCTGGCTAGCATCAAGGGCTGAAGCTAGCGTTAAGCCAATTGTAACCCGATTATTGAGCAAAAGCATGGGGCAAATGTGAAAAAAATGTGAGGTATCGCTAAGGCAGGAATACGCCTCGCGCGAGCGAAAACCTCTTAGAATGTTCTGATATAGGGGAGGCATGGTCATGATAGGTTTAAAAGAAGTCAGGGCGGCGGCAGAGAGAATAAGTGGGCATATCCATCATACCCCGCTCATCTACTCGCGTAGCCTAAGCCAGATGAGCGGCAACGAAGTCTACCTAAAGTGCGAAAACCTACAGAAGACGGGCTCATTTAAGATTAGGGGGGCCCTGAACGCTGTCTTGCAGCTTACCGCCGAGGAAAGAACCCGCGGGGTTGTCACCGGCTCCTCTGGCAATCATGGCCAAGCCCTAGCCTACGCCGCTAGGCTCGCCGGAGCGCGCGCTGTCGTGGTGCTGCCAGAGAACGTCAGTCAGGCGAAGCGTGCGGCTTGCACCGCCTATGGGAGCGAGACGGTGTTGTGCGGGCTTACCGCTGAAGAACGCCTCGCCCATGCCGCACAGCTTGCCCGCACCGCGGGGCTTACCATGGTGCATTCCTTTGATGATGAACAGGTTATTGCCGGTCAAGGAACGGCGAGCTTAGAGATTTTGGCCGACCTACCTGAGGTCGATTACATCGTAGCACCGGTGGGCGGCGGGGGTTTACTTGCGGGCCTCTCTCTGGCCGCTAAGACTAGCAGCCCAGCGGTAAAGGTTGTCGGGGTCGAGCCTCTCTGCAGTCCTCGCCTGCGCTATTCGCGGCAGCAAGGCATGGTAAGTGAATTAACGGGGGATGCTTGGCGTCCTTCGGTGGCCGATGGTTTGCGCAGCAAGCGCCCCGGAGTTTTTACCTTTAGCATTACACAGCGCTACGTGGACGACCTAGTGACCGTTGGTGAGGATGATATCGTGGCAGCGCTTAGGCTTCTCCTAGAGCGCACTAAGCTCCTTGCCGAACCATCAGGGGCTGTTTCTGTAGCGGGCGCCTTGCAGGCGCCTCTAGCCGGCCTCGGCAAGAAAGTAGTGTGCCTGGTAAGCGGCGGCAATATGGAGCTAGCACAGTTAGCGCGGCTACTCGCTTAGTCTAGCAAGTCGCGCACTACCACACTGGCGGCCATAAGCCCGGCCACCGCAGGCACGAAGGAGATGCTGCCGGGTATTTGCCGTTTGCGCGTGCAGTTGCCCATACCCCCGGGGCATATGCAATTGGCCGTGCAGTCAGCCGTTGGGGTCAGAGGAGTACGGGCCGGTTCGGGCGAGTATACGACTTTAATACCCCGACTAATGCCCCGCTTGCGCAGTTCCTTGCGCACAATGCGGGCCAGTGGGCAGGTAGCGGTCTTGGCGATGTCAGTTACGGTAAATTGCGTGGGGTCAAGTTTGTTGCCCGCACCCATGCACGAAATGACAGGTAGGCCTAGAGCGTGGCAGCCCGTAATGATGCCGAGCTTGGCAGTTACGGTATCTACAGCGTCAATCACATAGCTTAGTGAGGGCGACAAGATCTCTGCCGCATTCTCGCGCGAAAAAAAAGCGTTACGGGCCTCCACTTTTATGGTAGGGTCGATTTGGCTAATGCGCGCGGCCATGGCTTCGACCTTACTTTGGCCCACCGTTGACGTCAGGGCGTGGATTTGCCTATTAATATTGGTCAGGCAGACTTCGTCGTGATCGACGAGGAGCAGGCGCCCCACACCCGCCCGGGCCAAGGCTTCGGCGGCAAAAGAGCCGACGCCGCCAATGCCAATGACGGCGACATAGGCAGAGCGCAGTTTTTCGAGGCCCGCGGCCCCGATTAGAAGTTCTGTGCGCGAGAATCTGTGCAACATTTTCGTCCTCCTAGCGATTACGCCACATTTTAAAAAATGTAGGCAATTATTGTATTGCCAAAGTGGCAGAACTCTGCTATAGTAAGTGTGAACTTGCGCAAATCTGGTTTCACCTCTTCCAAAAGGCTAACCCAGGGGAGCCCATGTATCTAATTTATCGGGGGGATTTTCTCTAATGATGCAGGACAAGAACCTAAACTGTAAAGACTGCGGAGCCGAATTTGCTTTCACCACTCGTGAGCAAGAATTTTACGCAGAGCGTGGTTTCCAGAACGAGCCCAGCCGTTGCAAGACCTGTCGCGACAGCCGCAAGCGCAGCAACGAAGGCTCCGCTCCTATGAACAACCGCGAACTCCACAACGTTTCTTGCGATGAGTGCGGTGCAAACACCCAAGTTCCGTTTAAGCCCACAGCTGGCCGTCCAGTTTACTGCCGCGATTGCTTCTCCAGCAAGAGAAGATAAGCAATTAAGGAGCAACCTAGAACTTAGGTTGCTTTTTCTTTTTACCTTTTTCCAAGACGGGGAGGCATGGTCATGGAGGCAGCACTACTACGCAAGTTTCCCTTGTTTAGCTCGCTCTCAGCAGACGATTTGCAGGCTGTCGCGGCCATTGTTAGGCTGCGGCGTGTAGAGAAGGGCGATGTGCTCTTTGCCGAGGGAGAGCCGGGTCTCGCGGTGTGGTTAGTCTGTAGCGGTGCGGTCAAACTTGTGAAAACAGATTCCACAGGCCGAGAGCAGCTACTTAAAACGGTAGAGCCGCAAGAGTTCTTTGCTGAGGTGGTCTTATTTGACGGTGGCAGCTACCCAGCCACCGCTGTGGCGGCCAGTGAGGGCGAAGTAGGCATCCTCTACAATGCCGATGCCTGTAAGCTTGTGCACGCCCACCCTAATTTGGCGTGGCACTTTCTCAAGGTGCTCAGCGCGAGACTTCGCCGCGCTCAAGGGCGCATCCAGATTTTATGCCAAGGCGATGCAGCTGTAAAAATTGCTGCCACCTTGCTCTACCTAGCCCAAGAAAAGGGCACGGACCACCTCGCCATCGGGCAGCAAGACTTAGCCGACATGGCGGGCATCGCCCGCGAAACAGTGTCTCGCGTGCTTGCCAAGTTATCTAGCGAGGGCCTTATTGTAGCCCTACGAAAAAAGATTACCCTCATCGACAAAGAGGGACTAGCAGCGCTAGCACCGCAGGTCTAGGATATCAGTCATCACCGCACCGGCACTTCTGCTTGTTGCCTGGCTAGGGGCTCGGCATAGAATTCTTCCCACAGCTTAACATAGTTTTCAGCATGTGTGCGCAGGCCCAAGACGGCTTTATCGTCGAGGGTTTTTACTATTTTGGCCGGCAAGCCTACCGCTAAAGACCGCGGGGGAATGACCATGCCCTCTTTGACGACCGCACCCGCGCCGATAATAGAGCCCTCGCCAATCACCGCGCCATCTAGTACTACGGCCTTCATGCCTATCAGCACATTATCACCGATGGTGCAGCCATGTAGCACGGCGCCATGACCGACGGTCACATAGTCGCCGATTTTAAGCGGTTGGTCAAGCGCCACATGGAGCACAGCTCCTTCCTGCACGCTACAGGCTTCCCCGATCGTTATAGAGTTAATATCGGCCCTGAGCACGGCATTAAACCAGATGCTCGACTTCTGCCCTACGGAGACATTGCCCATTATCGCCGCGCTGTCGGCCACAAAAGTATCGGGATGAATACGAGGTTCTCCCGATTTCAGCTTCTTAATCATATTCTACCTCCTTGTAAAGCTCCTGCCATCAATATTCTACCATGATGCAACCATGCTCTCTACGGTTCACAGCAAAAAGTGCTCTCATTGGCGAAGGACTTTCCTTGCCGGTGGAGAAATACTGGGAGACGAACTGTGAAGTACAGATAAAAAAAGGAGGTTAAGTCATGCCAAACAAGGAGTTGCTGCTAATACCCGGCCCGACCCCAGTGGTAGACGAAATCTATGCCGCTCTAGGTTCAGAAACCTATGGGCACACCGATCCCCGTGTGGTGCAGTGTACCTTAGAGTGCCTCGCCCTCACGCGACAGATGTTTAACACCGACGGCGAGATCTTTCTCGTAGCTGGTTCAGGCACCTTAGCCATGGAGATGGCCCTAGTGAATACTGTGGCGCCAGGGGAGCGCATTCTAGTCCTTAGCCAGGGCTTCTTTGGCGATAGATTCATCAAACTCGCCGCGAGTTTTGGCATCGAGGTCGATGTCATTGCCAGCGAGTGGGGCAGACGTGTTGCTCGAGCAGACGTAGAAGCCAAGCTAAAAACAACGCGCTACAAGGCGGTAACAATTACTCATGTCGATACTTCTACTGGTGTCGAAGCGGACTTAGCTACCCTCGTGCCACTTTGTAAGAAGTATGGCGCTTTAGTCATACTTGACGGCGTTTGCGCCACGGCGGCACTGCCCGAAGACATGGGCTATGACTACGGTGATGGCGCACGCCTAGACGTGGTGCTTACCGGCTCGCAAAAAGCCATCGGCATCCCACCCGGGCTGGCCATAGTTGCCTTTAGCCAAGAGGCCCTCGCCGCACGCAGCGCCTTAGGCAAAGTTAGCGCCTACTACGCAGATATTTTTAACTGGTTGCCCATTATGAAAGACCCGAGCAAGTACTTCGCCACGCCCGCGGTAAACATGCTGTACGCCTATCGCCGTGCGCTCGAGATTATCCACGCGGAGGGGTTAACTGCCCGCTACGCACGGCATCGCCGCCTTGGTATCGCGGTGCGCAAGGCCTTAAGTGCACTTAACCTACAGCCCTTAGCGGACGAGGCCGTGGCCGCACCCACTCTAAGCTGCCTCTTGTACCCGCAAAATGTAGACGATGTCACCTTTCGCAAGAGCTTGGCAGCCAAAGGGCTGGTCGTAGCGGGCTCCTTAGCTAGCTTGGCCGGCAAGGCCTTTCGCCTGGGGCACATGGGCAATATTGAGACGAGCGAGCTCCGCCGCGCCATTGGGCTTATCGGCAAGGCTCTTGTAAAGCAGGGCCAAGTGCTAGATATCGAGGCGGCCCTGGCTATTTTCGACGATTACACAATCTTTTGTCAGGAGTAGCGCCGGTGCTACGGGGTATATTTGCACCTATTCCCACCCCCTTTGTGGGAGGAAGCATCGCCTACGACAAGCTCAAGGACAATGTCACTAAGTGGGGGCGGACTTCGCTTAGCGGCTTAGTCGTGCTCGGCTCAAATGGCGAGTTCCCCCTGCTCTCGTTAGACGAAAAAGTAAGGCTAGTAGAGAAAGTGCGGGAGTGGTTGCCCAGAGAGAAGCTAGTCATTGCCGGTACCGGTTGCGAGGCCACGAGTGAGGCAGTCTCGCTCTCACGGCTCTATGCTAAGGCTGGCGCAGACTATGCGCTCGTACTAAATCCCCAGTTTTACAAAGAATCCTACAGCGGCAAAGTCCTGCGGCACTACTTTCAGTCTGTGGCCGAACTTTCGCCCCTGCCCATTGTGCTTTACAACATGCCCAAAAACACCGGCCTTAATCTAGCGCCTGACTTAGTGCTAGAGCTGTCGCAACATAAGAATATCTGCGGGCTTAAAGATAGCTCGGGCAATCTGGTGCAGATAACCGAGATTTGCCGCTCGGCAGGCCCTAGTTTTGCTGTCCTCGCTGGCTCTGCCAGTTTTCTCTTGCCGGCTCTCTCCGTGGGGGCAGTGGGCGGCACGCTGGCCTTGGCCAATATTATGCCAGAAGAGTGCGTCGCCGTGCTCGAGCTCTTTCATGCCGGGCGAGTGGCAGAAGCGCGCGCCCTACAGTGGCGACTGCTAGAGCCAAACCACGCCGTCACCAGCCTCTTTGGCATTGCCGGCTTAAAAGCTGCTTTAGACTACCTAGGCTACTTTGGAGGCGACCCCAAGGAGCCGCTCCTGCCCCTAGAGGTAGGAGAGAGAGAAAAGCTTGTCGCTGTGCTAAAGAGCGCGGGGCTCTAGTGACCTGAACATCATAGTTCTAACATGGCTCGTAGCAGCTATGCAAAAGATGACCAAGTGCTCAATTTGTTTTTATAAATAGTCGCAATATTAATCATGTTCAAAATATTAGCCCCTGCAACGTGATGCCCGGCAGGAATGAGATGGCAAGCAAAGAATAAGAGAAGTGCAAATATTTTTTGCAGTCTAACATCTCACAAGGGAGGGAAAAGGGATGAAGAAATTTTTAGCCATTTTTGCGCTAACCGCGGTGATTGCCGTAGGCTGTTTCGCTGGTTTTACAGCGCAGGCCAATGTCGCACCCATCCGGGTAGTCATCAATGGTAGAGCCATCACAACCGAAGTCCCGCCTGTGGTGCAGAACGGCAGAACACTGGTGCCTTTCCGCGCCATTTTTGAGGCCTTGGGTGCGCAAGTGGAATGGACTGAGCGCACGAACACTGTTGCCGGGTATAGGGGGCCAAATTTTGTGCTCTTACAGCCCGGCATGACACGTGCCTGGATTACGGGCCGCGAAACACGCCTTGACGTGGGCCCTGTCATCGTCAGTGGTCGCACCATGGTGCCCTTGCGTTTTGTGGCAGAAAGCCTAGGGGCGCAAGTCGAATGGGTGGAGGCCACTCGCACTGTCACTATTACAGACACCCCCTATCCTGCCGTGCCGACCGTTGGTCGCACCGGGGGCGAGTTTAGAACCCTGTACTCGGCTGAACTCACAACTCTTAACTACTTAACAACAGGCACTTTTGCCGTACACACCTTGGTGGCCAATGCTATAGACGGGCTGGTCGAGTTTGATACCTTCGGTGTCTTGCAGCCCTCTCTCGCCAAGCACTGGACGATTTCGCCCGATGGGTTAGTGTATACTTTCACGCTCAGAGAAGGTGTGCCCTGGTTGACCTGGGATGGAAGGGAATATGCCGAAGTAGTGGCGCAGGACTTTGTCGATTCAGCTCGCTATGTGCTGACGCGTGCTAATGCCTCAGCCACAGCCAACATTGTTTTCCGTTTTATTCGCGGAGCCGAAGAGTTTTTTAATGGCACGACGACAGATTTTTCCACGGTCGGCGTACGCGCCCTAGACAGGTACACCGTACAGTACACCCTCAAAGCACCGGCGACCTTCTTTCTCTCTGCCCTCACTTATGTCTGTTTCTTTCCGGTCAATGGCGCCTTCTTGGCTGAAACGGGTGCCAGGTTCGCGACCGACCATAGAACTTTTCTAAGTAATGGGGCCTATATTCTCAGAGCCCATGTTCCCCAGAATCGCCGCGAGCTGGTAAAAAACACACGTTACTGGGACAGCGATAACGTCCACATTGATCGCCTCTTCTTCCAGTTTAACCGTGAAGCCGCGCAACTCGCGCCCGAAATGTTTGTACGCGGGGAGGTCTCTTCTGCCTCTATCCCTACGGCCATCATTGACGGCTGGCGACTTGACCCCACACGGCGCGACTTGATTAGGCCTGCTCCGGTAGGTGCCTTTGCCTTCTGGCATGGCTTTAATTTCGATCCGCGTTTTGCAGCGCAGTTTGAGCCGGAAAACTGGCGCCGAGCTGTGCGCAATCTTAATTTCCGCAAGACTATTTTTCATGGGCTTGACCGCGTTGCGGCCATGCTAACCTTTGACCCCTTCGATCCTACCAGACAGTTAAGCAACACGATCACCCCGGTTAACTTTATTAGCGTCGACGGAGTCGATTATACAGAGTTGCCTGCGCTACGAGCAGTACAAGAAATGACTGTCTTTAGCCAAGCTTTAGCCCTCACCCACCGCAATAGGGCTCTGTCAGAATTACGCGCCCAGGGCGTGACCTTCCCCATCAAAGTAAAGATGCCTTTTAGCACCGGCTCACCAGACTGGACAAATCGTGTGCAAGTTATCAAGCAGCAGATGGAGAATCTCCTCGGGCGCGACTTTATTGAGATCATTCCCGTGGGCTACCCGCCCACCGGTTTTCTCGATGCTACACGCCGTGCCGGAAACTACGCCTTACAAGAAGTTAACTGGGGCCCCGATTTTCTCGACCCCGAAGCTTACACGATGCCTTTTGAGGCCGGCAATCGCAGTTACTCCGATATAGCGCTTGTAGACACCAACTACCAGCGTCTGCTCGACGCCGCTAAAGCTGAAGTGAGTAACAAGAGGCGACGTTTTGAGCTTTTCGCAGCGGCAGAAGCCTACCTCATCCAAAATGCTTTAGTTATACCTTACAGGGTCGGCGGCGGGGGATACGTAGCGTCCTTACTGCATCCCTTCCAAGGTCCGTTTGCAGCGGCAGGCCCCTCCACAGGCAAATTCAAATTTCAAAGACTGCTCGAGCGGCCGATGAACATCGCCCAGTTCAATGAGGCACAGCTGATATGGAATCGCGACAGAGTAGCTGCACTGCGCAAGGCTGGCCAGTAAACCCAAGCCGGAAGGAGAACGGTCCGCCGCTGGGCGCCCCGTTCTCCTTGTTTTTTACCATAATGCGAGATAATGATTGGGGGCTCCAGCATGAGTACTCATCTTTCATCCCTAATGCCCAACCCGACTAGAGGACGGCGCCACCGCCTCCCATCAGGCAGTCTTTGGACTTTCGCGTTACAAAGAGCAATGCAATCGCTCGTCACTGTGTTTATCGTTTTGACCGTAGTTTTTTTGCTGATGCGCCTACTGCCGATTGAGGGTTATTTTGGCGACGAATATGATCGCCTAACGCCAGAGCAGCGCGAAGCTAGGCTCGAAGCAATGGGGCTAATGGACCCTATTCACATTCAGCTTAAGAATTTTTATCTCGCGCTGTCGCGCGGCGACTTAGGCACTTCGATTATCTATCGCCCCCATGTCCCCATCGCCGAGATAATCGAACCCAAAGTACCTTATTCGCTTAAATTCGGCCTAGCGTCTCTAGTACTGTCACTGACCATAGGTCTTCTGCTCGGTATTTTTCAAGCCCGCGAAAAAGACAAATGGCTTGATAGACTGGGCACTGCCTATGTCGTGTTTATCAATGCTGTGCCCGCCGCTGTCTACTTCCTATTTGTGCAGCTCTATGTCACACAGCTGGCGGGGTTGCCCATGCTGTATGACAGCACTAGGCCTATAAGTTGGATATTGCCGGCTGTGTCTATGTCGCTGGGCGGTATCGCTGGGTATGCGATGTGGATGCGACGTTTTATGGTCGATGAGCTCAATAAAGACTATATTAAGCTAGCTAGAGCAAAAGGCTTGTCTAACACGGCCGTTATGTTCAAGCACGTTTTACGCAACGCCTTTGTGCCGATGGCCCAACACTTGCCAACCACCATTCTCATGACCATCGCAGGCTCTATTTTTATCGAGTCACTATACTCTATCCCCGGCATGGGCGGTCTTTTGATAGAAGCTATCACGCGCCAAGACAATCCCCTAGTGCAGACGTTAGTGCTCATCTACTCGACCATCGGCATTTTCGGGCTTTTCCTGGGGGACCTCTTGATGGCCATTATCGACCCCCGTATCAAATTAGAGAAGAAGGGAGGGGCAAGGTAGTGATTGTCAAGAAAATGACTGACCTGGAGCAACAAGACCTCTTTACCTTGGCCAGCTACGATGCCTCTCGCAGCGAGAGGATAGGTTACTCGAGCTATTCTTACTGGAGCTCTACCGTGCGTGTTTTTCTTAGGAATGGGGCTGCTGTCGCTTGCTTGGCTATTCTAGCCGTGCTCTTAGTCTTTACCTTTGTGCAACCATATCTCCCAGCGCAAAGAGACCCCAATGAAATTAGCATCAGCCCCGAGACTTCGCGCCAATTGCGTAACGTCCCGCCCGGGCAGGAATTCTGGTTTGGCACTAACTCCATTGGGCAAGATTTATGGTCGCGTATTTGGAGTGGCACCAGGACTTCGCTCGGCATTGGTATTGCTGTGGCCACCTGGAACATAATTATCGGCATTATTGTCGGTGCTACTTGGGGCTACGTGAGAAGTCTCGATCGCTTGTTCACAGAGATCTACAACGTGCTCGACAATATCCCCACCACCATTGTCATGACGCTGATGGCCTACATGCTTCGCCCAAGCATCAGCACTTTAGTCATCGCCATGGGCATCACTGGCTGGGTGCCTGTTGCCCGTTTTATCCGCACCCAGGTCGTCATTATTCGTGATCGCGAGTACAACTTGGCCTCGCGTTGCCTCGGAACACCAGCTGGACGCATTATAACGCGCAACCTCTTGCCCTACCTAGTATCGGTAATTATGCTTCGCTTTGCCTTAGCCATTCCTGGGGCTATCGGCTCGGAAGTCTTCTTAACGTATATTGGCTTGGGGTTGCCTTTGAACATCCCTTCCTTAGGCAATTTAATCAATGAAGGACGTCAGTTGATGATGATCCCTGCCATGCGTTACCAGCTTATCTTTCCCTCTGTTGTCCTCTCTCTCATCACGATCTCGTTCTATGTTATGGGAAATGCCTTTTCCGATGCAGCAGACCCACGCAATCATGTTTAGGAGGCGAAAAGATGGCGCAACCAATATTGGCGGCCAAGAACGTAACCATTAAATTTAATCTGCGCGGGCGCATCTTGACGGCTATCCGCGGGGCCTCTTTAGATCTTTACGAAGGACAAACCTTGGCCATAGTGGGCGAGTCAGGCTCTGGCAAGTCAGTGTTTACTAAATCATTTATAGGCATGTTGGACGGCAACGGCTGGGTAGAGTCGGGAGAGATTTTGTTCGAGGGACAAGATCTGGCAAAGTTTAAGCACGACAAAGAATGGGCGGCCATTCGTGGGCGGAAAATCGCTATGGTGTTTCAGGACCCCATGACAGCTCTCAATCCGCTGCGCTCTATTGGGCTTCAGATAAAAGAAGCTGTCGAGCTGCACAGTGATGCCCGTGGAGCAGCCGCCAAAGCGCGCACGCTTGAGCTACTGGCCGATGTCGGCATAGACGACCCTGCACATCGCTACAGTCAATTTCCCCACGAGTTTTCGGGGGGCATGCGGCAGCGCGTCGTCATTGCCATCGCCATGGCCTGCTCACCACGCATTCTAATTTGCGATGAACCCACAACGGCATTAGACGTGACGATTCAGGCACAAATCCTCGAACTCATTCGTACACTACAATTGCGCTATAATTTGACCGTCATTTATATTACCCATGATCTAGGGGTAGTGGCCAATGTGGCCACGGCGGTGGCCGTCATGTATGCGGGCGACATTATCGAATACGGCATGAGCAGTGATATTTTTTACAATGCCCAACATCCTTACACCTGGGCCCTCCTGTCGTCGTTGCCGCAGCTGGGCATCAAAGGACAACCCCTCTATTCAATTAAGGGAACGCCGCCTAACCTCTTTACGGAGATTGTCGGCGATGCTTTCGCCCCGCGCAACCCCTTGGCCTTGAAAATAGATTTTGTGGAGCGGCCCCCTTACTTTCAGGTCAGCCCCACTCACTACGCGAGAACATGGTTGCTTGACCCGCGGGCGCCAAAAATTGACCCTCCCGCGACGATTAAGCACTTGCGCGAGAAATTTGCGGGGGTAAGTGTATGAGTAACGCGAGAGAAGTCCTCTTAGACGTCAGGAACCTCAAGGTGGAGTTTAAAGGCAAGGCTCGGGAGCCCTTTGTCGCCGTTAATGATGTCAGTTTTCATATCTATCGCGGGGAGACCTTTGGGTTGGTCGGAGAATCTGGCTCTGGCAAGACGACCATTGGGCGAGCCATCGTGCGCATCAATGAGACAGCGGGCGGTGAGATATATTTTAAGGGGCGCCAGATTAATGGCCGCATACCTAAGGAGCTTGACTACGAAATCACACAAAAAATCCAGATGATATTTCAAGACCCCATGGCTTCTCTCAATGAGCGTGCCAAAGTCGACTATATCGTGTCCGAGGGACTGTACAATACCAAGGCCTACAAGGACGAGAGTGAGAGAAAGGCCAAGGTGGAGGCGGCGCTCTTAGCAGTAGGGCTGCTGCCAGAATTTGCGTCTCGCTTTCCTCATGAGTTCTCTGGCGGCCAGAGACAGCGCATCGGCGTTGCGCGGGCCTTTGTTATGCAGCCAGAGTTTATTATTGCTGACGAACCCATTTCTTCCCTCGATGTGTCGATTCGTGCACAGGTGCTCAATTTACTCGCCGATTTACAGCGCGCGAGCGGGCTAACGTATATGTTTATCGCCCATGATCTTTCGGTAGTGCGCTTTATCACTGACCGTGTCGCTGTTATTAACAAAGGGCAGATAGTGGAGCTGGCAGAGACAGAAGAGTTATTCGCTAACCCCTTGCACCCCTATACCCGCTCCCTACTATCTGCGGTGCCAGTGCCTGACCCCATTGAGGAGAAGAAAAAGAAAGTCATAGTCTATGACCCTAGGCAGCACGATTATTCTAAGCATAAACCACTCTGGACAGAAGTGACGCCCGGCCATTTTGTCCTTGGCAACGCTGACGAGGTAGCGCAATACCGCAAACTACTTGCCTAGCGGCAGAACTTCATCTTAGAGTGGAGGCACAGAGAGTGAGCAATACAGTAGATGAAAAGAGCCTTACCGGGACGTCTCGCATTAACGAGTTCGGGCATCTAGAGATAGGTGGTTGCGACGTTGTCGATCTCGCGGCAGAATATGGCACGCCCTTAATAGTTTATGATGAGGCTCTGCTTAGAGAAAATTGTCGCCGCTACAAACGCAGTTTTGTAGAGCACGGTCATCGCGTGGCTTATGCCGGCAAGGCCTTTCTCAGCGTGGCCATGTGTCAACTTATTGAGAGCGAGGGCCTTTTTCTCGATGTCGTTTCGGGGGGCGAATTGCACACTGCCCTTACGGCAGGGTTTCCCGCTCGGCGCATTTACTTTCATGGCAACAACAAGTCGCTAGGTGAGCTGAAACTGGCGCTACGAGCAGGTGTTGGTCACATCATCGTCGACAATCGTTACGAATATTCCCTTCTCAAGGGCTTGTTGAACGATGTTGAACGGCCGGTATCCATCCTGCTACGGGTAGCGCTGGGGGTGGATGCCGCGACTCATCAGTACATTAGAACCGGACAACATGACTCTAAGTTTGGCTTTGCCCTAGACGGAGACGATCTTGAAGCCGTCTTTGCCGATGCCATGACGGTCAATAATCTTGTTCTCGCCGGGTTTCACAGTCATATTGGCTCGCAGATTACGAGCCTAGCGACTTTTCGCCAGGCGATGGATATTATGGTCGAGCTAATCAGATCTTACTGCGATCGATATCCTTGGCTACCCGTAGAGATTAATCTGGGGGGAGGGCTCGGCGTTAATTACCTCCCGGGGGATGAGGCTGCTAGCATCGAAGACCTAACCCGTCTGATGAGAGAGACAGCCGAGGCCTACATGGCCGCCTCGGGATTTAACCTTCGACTTGTACTAGAGCCTGGGCGGTCGATCGTGGCCGCTGCAGGGACCACGCTTTACACAGTCGGTTCGATGAAGGATGTACCTGGGGGACGGCGTTACATCGCCGTCGACGGTGGCATGACCGACAACCCGCGTACAGCGCTGTACCAAGCTAAGTATTCTTGTCTACTTGCTAACCGTGCTACGGAGGCCCCGGCTGGAGTGTACTCCATCGCCGGCAAAGCCTGTGAATCCGGCGATATGCTTATTTGGGAGCACTCATTGCCAGCTGTCAATCATGGCGATATTCTCGCCATCTTTGTCACGGGGGCCTACACTTACAGCATGGCCAGTAACTACAACCGTCTACCTAGGCCAGCTATTGTATTCGTCAACGAAGGCGTAGCGCGTACCATCATTGAGCGCGAAACGTACGCCGATGTAGTGCGTCTAGATAAGAGCCTGACTTCAGCAATAAAATCAAAAACATAGGGACAAGAGAACTGAGGGGAGAAATAGTCAATGGCGATAGCGTACGGATTTGTGGCAAGGGAATACGTCAATCTAGGTGAGGCTCCCTACAGAAATGTGGCCAAAACTATGGTGACCCAGGCTAGACTTGCAGAGCCTGTCGTGATATGGCAGCAACAGCGTGGGTGGTATGAAGTTGAAATGTCTGATGCCTATCGTGGGTGGGTTGCGCCGATGGACTTGTGGCTAGTCGACCGAGCGGCATGGGAGCAGTATCAACAGGCTCCACAGGTGCTAATAACCGCTCCTTTCACGACTATATATAGAGACAGCGACTTCACTCTGAGTATGAAAGACGCAAAATCTCTGCAAACAGCTGCCACCATGTGCACACAACTACGACTAATTGCGGAGACCCCCGACAACTACCAAGTATTGCTGCCGGACGGGCACGCTGGTTACATTTCCAAGACGGACGGCGAGGTAATTCCTGGTTTTAACCAACTAACTCTTGGCTCCCGCGAAAAGGTCGTGGCGCTAGCAAAAGATTTTCTCGGGCTGCCGTATTTCTGGGGCGGCACCACCCCTTACGGCTACGACTGCTCAGGTTTTGTACAGACTGTTCTTAAAATGAACGGCGTCCATGTGCAGAGAGATGCCCACCAGCAGTACGAAATGGGGAGCAGTGTGGCGAGAGAAGAACTGCAAAGGGGAGACCTTGTTTTCTTTAGCACCTACAAGGCCGGAGCATCGCACGTGGGGTTCTACATAGCACAGGGGCAGTACATCCATGCCGGTTCATCGCGGGGCGTCGCCATTAACAGCCTGCACCCTGGGGATGAAGACTACAGCGAAGAGCTCGACAAGAAGTACCTAGGCGCAAAGCGCCTTCTTCCCGAGGTGCAGCGATGAAAATTAGGTTGGTCGAAATCGGCAAACTCACAGTCCCTTTGCACAAGCCTTTTAAAACAGCCCTACGGACCTTAGTTACTTCTGAGACCCTCGTCATCAAGGTGCACCTCGATAACGGCATGACTGGTTGGGGCGCGGCTTCCCCGACAGCCGTCATCACCGGTGATACTCTAGGCTCTATCAGAGGCGCGCTAACCGAGGTGTTTATTCCACAGTTAATTGGTCTCGATATCTCCAACTACGAGTTTATTCTCGCCAAGATCAATGGTGGCATAGTGAGAAATTCCAGCTCGAAAGCTGCGTTAGACATGGCGATTTACGACCTGGTGGGCCAGCTTTACCACGCTCCCCTGTACAAGCTGCTCGGTGGCTACAGGAGTTCTTTCGAGACAGACATTACTGTCAGCGTTAACAGCCCAGAAGAAATGGCTAAAGACGCCATGTGTTTCGTTCAGGACGGCTTCACCGTGCTCAAGCTCAAGGTAGGGACTGATGCCAAGGCCGACATAGCACGAGTTAAGCAAATTAGAGAGGCCGTAGGGTCACACATCAAATTGCGCCTAGACGCCAATCAGGGGTGGACGGCAAAAGAAGCCATACGTACGATCACGATCATGGAGGATATGGGTCTCGACCTTGAGCTGATCGAACAGCCCGTAAAGGCCGGCGATTTGGAGGGGCTGAAGCAGGTTACTGACAGCGTAGACACGTTAATCTTGGCTGACGAAAGTGTCTTTTCTCCCGCGGATGCCTTGCGGGTGCTACACATGCGCGGAGCCGACCTTATCAACATCAAGCTCATGAAAGCAGGCGGCATCCATAACGCCCTAAAAATTAACGCCCTAGCGGAAAGCTGCGGGGTAGAATGCATGATTGGCTGCATGATTGAGAACAAGATTGGCATTACCGCAGCCGCACATCTCGCCGCAGGTAAGAAGAACATCACCCGCATGGACCTCGACGCGCCCTTTCTCCTCGCTAAGGAATTTGTGGCAGGAGGAGTATCATTCGACGGACCAAGGATAGTGCTCCCTGATGCTCCAGGGCTTGGAGTTGTTGGTGTGGCCAATTTAGAAATCCTCCCTCACACGCTCTAATGGTCAGAGCATGTGAGGGAGGATCAAATGCGGGGGGTGCAGTAACTAGCACCCTTCGTTTTTTGGTGTGACTCTTAGCCCATTACTGGCGGGGTAAAAGTGCGGGTCGCGAGCTCTTTGTCTAGGTGGTAGAGGGCTTCGCCGCCGAAGCGTTTCACTTGTTGCAGTATATGGCCGAAGGATTTTTCTTCTTCGCGCTGCTCATCCACAAACCACTTTAGAAAGCTAATAGTGGCGTGCTCTTTCTCACTTTGGGCAATGTCCATGAGGTGGTAGAAGCGTTGGCTAACAAATTGCTCATGGTGGAGCGACTTTTCGTACACATCAACGACCGAGGCGTACTCGTTTTCGGGCTCTGCTAAGGCCTGCATCTTTACGCGGCCACCCATGTCGGCGATGAAGTCGAAAATGAGCATGGCATGAAATTTTTCTTCCTCGGCCTGTATTTTAAACCAGTGGGCGAAGCCGTCTAGTTGCTGGTCGGTACAGTAAGCGGCCATGGCTAAGTAGAGATGGGCGCTGTAGAGTTCGTACATGACTTGCAGGTTGAGTTCTGCGGTGAGCTTCTGAGAAAGCATGTTTATTGACCTCCCTTGTTTAGTTATTTGCGCCTAGGCGGGCATAAATGAGAGAATAGCTTCGCGCAAAATCTTGGCGCCGAGCACGGCGGTAATTTGCGCGAGATCGAGGCCGGGCGATATTTCTACCATGTCAAAGCCGACCACTCGGCATCCGGCTAAGAGATGGATAGCCTGAATAATCTCCCATGAAGTGCAGCCGCCTGGCTCGGGGGTGCCGGTGCCGGGGGCAAAGGCTGGGTCGACCACATCAATGTCGAGCGATATGTAGACGGGGCGTTTGCGTAGCTCGGGCATGACTTGGCTTAAAGCGGGGTGGATTTGGTTGAAGAAAGTGTTAGTGTGCCCTTCGGCAAACTGCCGCTCTTCACGGGTGCCCGAGCGTATGCCGAACTGGTAGAGGTTCTTCGGCCCAATAAGCTCGGCTACGCGGCGCATTACGGTGGCATGTGAGTACTTTTCGCCTAGGTAGTCGTCGCGCAGGTCGGCATGAGCATCGAAGTGCACCACTGCTAAGTTTGGGTATTTAGCGGCCATGGCCTGCATAATAGGCCACGAAACTAAGTGTTCGCCTCCCAGGCAGAAAGGTGTCTTGCCGGTATCTAGTATGGCGGTGATGGCCTTTTTTATCATCTCTAGGCTGGCGGCGACATTGCCGACCGGCAAAGCTAGGTCGCCTGCGTCGTAGTAGGAGCGCTCTAAAAGGGACTTGTCGAGGTAGAAGCTGTACTCCTCGATGCCGTACGAAACCTCGCGAATGCGCTGTGGTCCTAGGCGACTGCCGGGGCGAAAACTGACGGTGTAGTCCATAGGCAAGCCCAGAATAACTGCCCGAGCCGCGGCAAAGTCCGGCGAGTTGGCCAAAAATCCCGTACTTGGTTCAATCAAAGCCTGCAATTCTTGTTCGCTCATATACCGCTCCCCTAAATGTGGTCTTGAGTAAATTGTACCACGTCTACTGCCTTGTCCCTAGCAGGAATACGCATATTGTATAGAGAAATATGCTTAAAGTTCGGCGCGAGCGCCAGAAAGTTGGCGGTGAAGAAGTTGGCACGTACAGACAGTGCACCGTGGTTGCGACAAACCCTGCTCACCCTGCTCTACGCTATTGATGAAGGCGTGCATGTAGTTGATGAGACAGGGGTTACTATCTACTACAATGCCCAAGCCGGAGAGCTAGAAGGCTTAGAGCCAGAGAGCGTGCTAGGCAAGCATGTGCTCGACGTCTACCCCTCCCTGAGTGCGGAGAGCAGCACCCTGCTCTCCGTCTGTCGCCTCAAGCGACCCATTTTATCTAAGCAACAGTCCTTTACCAATTTTAAGGGCAAAAAAGTGACCACAGTCAACACCACCCTCCCGATTATATTAGAGCATCGCCTGGTGGGGGCGGTAGAGGTGAGCCGCAATATTACTACTGTGCGCGAGCTGTCGGAGAAGCTGGCCGATTTGCAGGCTAGGATGCATGAGGCGCAGGGCGAGCCTAGTTTCGAGGCGCGCCCGGGGGCACGCTACACTTTTGCCGACATTGTCGGTCAGTCCCCTAGCCTGGTAGAGCAGAAGACGCTTGCTTTGCGTAGCGCCGCGACCAGCTCCTCTGTGCTGGTGCTAGGGGAGACGGGCACAGGCAAGGAGCTAGTGGTGCAAGCCCTGCACAATGCTAGTAGTCGCCGCTACAAACCTTTTATAGCGCAAAACTGCGCGGCCCTGCCCGAGACCCTGCTCGAATCCATCCTCTTTGGCAGCGTAAAAGGTAGCTTTACCGGCGCCGAAAATCGCCCGGGGCTTTTTGAGGTGGCGAGTGGAGGTACCCTATTTCTTGATGAGATTAATGCCATGCCCCTCTCTTTGCAGGCCAAGCTTTTGCGCGTCTTGCAAGACGGCTATGTGCGTCGCATTGGCGATGCTAAGGTGCGCGCGGTAGACGTACGCATCGTCACCGCGATGAACGACGAGCCCTATTCCGCCATACGCAAGGGAACTCTGCGCGAAGACCTCTTTTACCGCATCAATGTAGTCACCTTGCGCCTGCCCCCGCTTAGGGAGCGACGCCAAGACATTTCGCTTTTAGCGATGCACTTTATTCGACTCTACAATGGCACTTTTGGCTTGGGGGTTCTCGGCTTGTCGGCAGAAACCGCGGAGATATTTCAGAGCTATCACTGGCCAGGCAATGTGCGCGAGCTACAACATGCCATCGAAGGCGCCATGAATGTCATCACGGGCGACCATATTTTGCCATCTCACCTGCCCCCCCATGTAGTAGAAGGCGCCGGGCAGGCCGGCGCACGAACTTCTACCGCTATGCTCGCCCCTAGTTTCACCTTGCAGACGGGGCAAACTCTGCACGATGCCCTGCAAGAAGTAGAGAGCCGCTTTTTGCAGCAAGCTATGCAGCAGGCGCGCGGCAATGTCACCTTAGCCGCCGAGATACTGCGTATTCCGCGCCAGACTATGCAGTACAAGCTGCGCGCCCAGCAACCGTTTTCGCCCTGAGTTGTGCAACTGGCATAAATCTTGCATACTAAAGAGGAGTAGAGCATGAACTAAAATATTGATGTGGGAGGTAGTAAGCAATGCAGAAACAGGGCTGTCCCTATGGCACGCACCGTGTCATATCCCCCCTCGGGGTATTGCCCCAGCCAGCGTGGAAGATTGACAACAGCATGACCCTTTACGATAACGAGATTCTCGTCGATGTGCTACGTTTAAACATCGATTCGGCCAGTTTTACCGAAATTAAGAAGCGTGCGAATTACGACGATGCGGCAATTCGCCGCATTATACTCGACCTCGTGGCCGATCGCGGCAAGCACCACAACCCTAACACCGGCAGTGGCGGCATGTTTATCGGTGAAGTCAGCGCCATCGGGGAGAAGCTACAGGGGAAGATAGACCTCGCTCCCGGTGACCGCATTGCCTCTCTCGTCTCGCTTTCGCTAACCCCCCTGGCCATCACTGAAATTATTGAGGTGAGGCAAGAGATAGACCAAGTCGCGATTAAGGGACAAGCCATTCTTTTTGCCTCGGGCATTTACGCTAAACTCCCCGACGATATGTCAGATGCCCTAGCCCTCGCCGTGCTCGATGTAGCAGGCGCCCCAGCGCAAACGGCCAAGCTCGTGCGCCCCGGCAACAGGGTACTAGTTATTGGCGGCGGCGGTAAGTCCGGGCTTTTGTGCCTGCACGAAGCCAAAAAGCGCGCCGGGGTCACCGGGCAGGTTATTTCGCTTAACCCGAGTGCGACCGCCTGTGAGCGCGTGCGCGAGCTAGGCCTCGCCGACGTCATCTTGCAAGCTGATGCGACTAATGCTCTAGCCGTGCTTGAAGCGGTAGACAAGGCGACCGGTGGCAAGATGTGCGACTTAGTCATCAACTGTGTCAATGTGCCGGGCACCGAAATGAGCGCTATACTGGCGACCCGTGACGGTGGGACAATTTACTTCTTTAGCATGGCGACTTCTTTTACGGCTGCCGCCCTCGGCGCCGAAGGCGTGGGCAAGGATGTAGAGATGATCGTCGGCAACGGCTACACCAAGGACCACGCCGCCATATCTTTGCAGGTACTAAGAGAAAACGATAAATTGCGCGAGTTGTTCACACAACTGTACGCCCGATAGGAAGGTGAATTTTTTGCCCGCTTACAAAGAAATTTCTCTCTGGCAACAAGTTACGGAGGACGAGTGGCAAGACTGGCGCTGGCAACTGCGCAATCGCATTCAAGACGTAGACTCCCTCTCCAAAGTAGTAACGCTGCGCTCCCAAGAGGTAGAAGCAGTCTCTGAGGCCCTCTTGTCTTTGCGCATGGCCATTACCCCCTACTACGCCTCACTCATAGACGCCGAAGACCCCTGCTGTCCGATTAGAAAGCAGGCCATTCCCACGCGGCCGGAGCTTATTTCTGCGCCAGAAGACATGGCCGACCCCCTGCACGAAGACAGTGACTCGCCCGTGCCCGGCCTTACCCACCGGTATCCCGATCGCGTACTATTTCTCGTCACCGATCAGTGTGCCGTGTACTGTCGGCACTGCACCCGCCGTCGCTTTGCCGGGCAGCATGACCAGTCCGCAGGCAAGGAGCAGATCGACAACTGTATCGAGTACATTCGTGAGAACAAAATAGTGCGCGATGTACTGCTTTCGGGGGGCGACCCGCTCGCGCAGACCGACGAAAGGCTAGAGTACATCATTAAGCGCCTGCGCGAAATCCCCCATGTGGAGATTATCCGCATTGGCACCCGCATGCCCGTGGTTATGCCGATGCGCATTACCAGCGCCCTCTGCAACATGTTAAAGAAGTACCATCCCATCTGGGTGAATGTGCATTTTAACCACCCCAAAGAAATTACACCCGAAGCAAAAGCGGCCTGTGCCATGCTGGCCGATGCGGGCATACCCCTTGGCAATCAGTCCGTGCTCTTGCGGGGCGTCAATGACTGCCCCCACATCATGAAGAAGCTTGTGCATGAGCTAGTGAAGATGCGCGTGCGCCCCTACTATATTTACCAGTGCGATTTGTCGCAAGGCATTTCTCATATGCGCACTTCGGTAGCGAGGGGCATTGAAATAATCGAGAGCCTGCGTGGCCATACCTCGGGTTTTGCCGTGCCTACCTTTGTTGTGGATGCCCCGGGCGGTGGCGGCAAAATACCTGTTATGCCGCAGTACCTTATCTCGATGTCAGACCGCCAAGTCATCCTGCGTAACTTTGAAGGCGTTATCTCGGCCTACACCGAGCCCGCCGACAAACACAGCCCCTGTCTCGAGTGTGGAGTATGTGAAAAGCACGACCATATCGGCGTTACCGCTCTCTTTGGCGGCGACAAAGTATCTATTGAGCCCGAGGGCCTCAAAGAGATGCGCCAACGCTTCCGCAAGCCCCGCGCCTAGCATGCGGCTACTCGAACTCCTAGATAGCGCCAAGGTGTGCTCTGTCTCGGTGGTGGGGCTCGCTAAAAATGCCGGTAAAACGGTGGCCTTAAACAGCCTCATTAGACAAGCTGCCCAAGCGGGTGTTGCCCTTGGCCTGTCTTCCATTGGCTACGATGGCGAAAAAATCGACCTCGTGAGCCGTCTCCCTAAGCCCCGTATCGAGGTGGTAGAGGGTACAATTTTAGCCACAGCCAGCGGCACACTAGAGCGCTCCACAGCCGCGCTCGAAATTCTGGCGGCCACGGGTTTTGTCACCGCCTTAGGCGAGGTCTTGCTCGTGCGGACGCGTGAAAGCGGTTATGTCGAGATAGCCGGTCCCGACAGCTACGGCGAAATGCAGAAATGCATCGGCCGGATGCTTAAACTTGGCTGCCAACTAGCCTTAATTGACGGCGCCTTAGATCGAGTTGGTTCGGCCTCCCCGGCGGTGACAGAGGCCGCCATACTAGCAACAGGGGCCGTAGCGGGGGGCAGTATGCGCCAGATACTAATGCGCACCCTCCACTTTGTTTCGCTCTGCTCCCTGCCCAAGCTGTCGGAGGGGGCAAGGCGCGCCGCGGCCGTGCGTGCCACCCTAGCGGGGCAGTTACTGCTCTCTACCTCGCAGGGCGAGCGGGTGCTGCCCTTTGCTTCTGCCCTAGGGCATGCCGCGGCCATAGCTGACTGCCTACCTCGTGACGAAGAGTTTGCCCTGGTGGTGCCTGGCGCGGTAAACGAGTCGCTACTTGGCGAAATAATGCAGAGGCCGCGTCTCGCGCGGCAGGCCTTACTTATCTCTGCCGACCCCACCCATATTTTCGCCACGCCAGAAGTATGGCAGAAATACCGTGCCTTAGGCGGACGCGTGGCCGTCTTAGAGCAAATTCGCCTGCTGGCTGCTACCGTTAATCCCACCGCACCTAGCGGCAAAGCTTATGAACCACGGCAGTTTGCCGCCGAAATCGCCGCTAGCTTAGCGCCACTTCCGGTCTACGATCTCTTTGACTCTGACCAAGCGGTGTGTCTCTAAACATGTACCAGAAAGGGGATGTACCTGTGGGCGAAAGCTGTGACGTGCTCGGTTTGCCCTATTTTTTCGCCTGCTTAGCCCCGGCTTCCCCCTATGGTAAGTCACAAGCGGCGCGGCTCGTCCCCTTTAAGCCCGGCGAAGAACAGGCCCTCGAAGCAGAGCTTAACGCTCTAGGCTTGGTACTAGCTCAGCTTGCCGAGCCGGCAGGTGAAGGGCGACTACTAAAGATACGCCACTACCTCGGCCAGCTGCCCGATTGGCGAGAACATCTATACCGTGTCGCGGCCGGGGGGGTGCTACTTGATGCGGAATTTTTTATGCTCAAGCAAAGCCTCTTTTTCTTTGACGCCATAAGACAGCTGCTCGCGAGCGATAAAGAGCTAGCCAGCGATTTTTCCCCGCCCTGCTTACTAGGCCTTTGGCAGCTACTCGACCCCGAAGAGACAGGTTCCCCCTCGTTCTACCTCGGAGACGCCTATTCTCCGCGTCTTGGTGAAGTGCGCGCTCTGCTGCGCGAGACGCGCAAAAAACTGGCTGGCCTCGCCGCCCTAGGGCAGCAGGAGGCCGAAAAAATCTTCGCGCTAAAGTTTAATCTCGCGGGCGAAGTTGCCGTGCCGCGCCACGCCGCCGCCCTACGCGAACAGCTAGAAAACAGTGGTCGTTTCCTGCCAAGCCGCGAAACCTACACCGAGCTTTACTATACGCGCAAAGCAGCCCCTAGCGAGGCCCTGCTGACAGTGGAGCTTGCGCAGTTAAAGAAACTTGAAAATGAAGAAGAGGACAAAGTGCGCCACTTCTTGTCGCATGAACTGAAGCAAAGTGTGGCCGCCCTCAGCCTCGCCATCGAGCGCCTGGCGCGCCTAGACCTTGTCCTCAGTAAAGCCCTGCTCGCACGTCGCTGGCAGGCCACTCGGCCACATATCGCCCCCCATGATGAGCCTTTGCATTTTACTATGCATTTGGCGCGCCACCCGCAAGTCGCAGACGATCTCTTGGCGCGAGGGCTTGGCTTTACCCCCACCAGCTTGGAACTAAGCCCCGGGGTGGCTATTATTACGGGGGCCAATATGGGCGGCAAAACGGTGGCTCTGCGCACCGTAGGGCTCTTGGCCTCACTAGCTGCGCTCGGCATGTATGTGCCGGCCGCCTACTGCCGCACTTCACTTTTTTCGTCGACCACCATGTTGGCAGGTGAATACCGCGCTAGCCTCACCGGGCTTAGCCGCTTTGGCCACGAGATCGTAAACTTAAGCCAGGCCTTGCCGCAGTTTGGTGACCGCGCCCTACTGCTAATTGACGAGTTGGCGTCCTCGACTAATCCGCGCGAGGGCAGCGCCATAGCGCAGGCCGTAGTGCTACACCTGCAGTGCGCCCCAAGCATCACCCTCCTCACAACGCACTACGACCGCCTAGCCCACCAAGAAGGGGTAACTCACTGGCAAGTGGTAGGTCTCTGCTTGGTAACAGAGGAGGCGCTGCGCGAAGCCCTATCCCAAGCTAGGCCCGAGTCGCTCAGTCAGTTAAGTCAGTTGATGGATTACAGGCTCCACCGAGTCGCGGCAGCCGAGGCTCATTCCCAAGAGGCCATACGTGTAGCTAGGTTTCTCGGCTTGCCCGAAAGCATTGTCGCGCGGGCCTTGTCCTTACTTGAGATGAAGGGAGAGGAGTAGTCAGATGAGCAAATTAAACTTGGATTTAGAGAAAGTAACTAGGGCGCGCCAAGCAGCCGCCCATGTTGCCGCTAGCCTGCAGGAGTTTATTGCCGGGCACACCACCGTGGCTGTAGAGCGCACCGTGGCCAGGCTTTTTGGCATAGACGGGGTAGATAGCGAGGGTGTACCGCTGCCTAATCTTGTTGTCGAAGACCTCGTCCGTGGCGGGGGCATGGGCAAGGGCGCGGCCTTCTACATCGCTAACGCCTGCGTGGCACTTAACGCCACGCCCATGGAAGTAGCCACAGAGCTCGCCTTAGGGCGGCTTACCCTTACCAAAGTGCAACCGGCACCAAGTGGGGTGAAAGAGGCCATAAGTGACCTCGCACATCAGGCCTTGCAAAAAATTGCCTCGGGTCGGCGCGAGCGGGAAAGGTTACTGGCCGAGGTAGGAGAAGGCCGGCAGCCTTATCTCTATGTTATCGTGGCCACCGGCAATATTTACGAAGATGTGGCACAAGCCAAGGCGGCTGTGCGCGCTGGAGCCGATATTGTCGCCGTCATACGCACCACAGGGCAAAGTCTGCTCGACTACGTGCCCTACGGCGCTACCACCGAGGGCTTCGGTGGCACCTACGCCACACAAGAGAATTTTCGCATTATGCGCCAGGCCTTAGATGAAGCCGGGCAAGAGGCAGGGCGCTACATCCGCCTGGTCAACTATGCCTCGGGCCTCTGCATGCCAGAGATTGCCGCCATGGGGGCGCTAGAGCGCCTAGACGTAATGCTAAATGACGCCTTGTACGGCATACTCTTTCGCGATATCAATATGCAGCGCACCCTAGTCGACCAGCATTTTTCGCGCATTATTAACGGCTACGCCGGCATTATTATCAATACGGGCGAGGACAACTACCTCACCACCGCCGACGCCATAGAGTCTGCCCACACCGTACTAGCAAGCCAGTTTATTAATGAGCAGCTCGCGCATTTGGCAAGTATACCCGACGAGCAGTTAGGGCTAGGCCATGCCTTTGAAATTGACCCCGCCCTAGAAGACGGCATGCTCCTTGAGATAGCCCAGGCGCAAATGGCACGGCAAATCTTCCCCCGCGCACCGCTCAAGTACATGCCCCCCACCAAGCACATGACGGGCAATATCTTTAAAGGCCAGGCTATGAACGCCATGTTCAACCTCACTTCAATCCTAACGCAGCAGGGCATTCACCTGCTCGGCATGATGACAGAGGCCATTCATACCCCATTTCTGCAGGACCGCTACCTAGCCCTTGAGAATGCGCGTTATGTGATGAACACGGCGCGCTCACTAGGTGACGAAATCCAGTTTGTCGCGGGCGGCAAAATAGAACGACGGGCTAACGAAGTCCTAGACAAGGCCCTAGCTCTGCTGCTACAGGTGGAGAAAAACGGCCTGATGGAGTCCATCGAGGCAGGCGTCTTTGCCGATGTCAAGCGCGGACGCTTTGGCGGCAAGGGGCTAGAAGGCGTAGTTAGAAAAGCGCCCGACTATGTTAATCCGTTTCCTGAGCTTATGCAGTCACGTACTCTTTTGGGGGGGCGGTAGTGTTGGAGATTCGTCCATATGGCGACACCGAAAACGACGGAGCGATACAGTTATCTTTTACTCTACCCGTGGCCAAGAGCGAAGAAGCGAAAGAAGCCGCTAAGCAGCTGGTGCTGCGCATGGGATTGCAGAGCGTTAGCGTCGTGCACATGGCCGACGCGGGCGAGAACTTCACTTTCTTTGTCGTCTACGCCAAGACCGATGTAGCGGTAGACTTTGCGGCCATTTCTGTTCCCAAGGTAGATGCCCTGCACCTTAGTTACTACCAGGTCAACGACTATATTCGCCGCGAGATAGGGCGCAAAGTAGTCGTGGTGGGCGCCTGCACCGGTACAGACGCCCATACCGTGGGCTTAGATGCCATAATGAACATGAAAGGCTATGCCGGAGAATATGGTTTGGAAAGGTACCCGGAGTTAGTGGCGGTTAACTTGGGCAGCCAAGTGCCTAATGAGACACTTATTTCCCGGGCAATTGAGCTTCAGGCCGACGCCATCTTAGTTTCGCAGGTGGTCACCCAGAAGGACGTGCATATTCCCAATCTCACCGAGCTAGTGGAATTGCTCGAAGCCGAGAAACTGCGCGACAGGCTAGTGCTTGTTTGCGGTGGGCCCCGCATCAGCCATGAGTTGGCGATTGAGCTAGGCTTTGACGCTGGCTTTGGCGGAGGCACTTTGCCACCCCATGTTGCTTCCTTTATTGTGCAAGAGATGGTGCGCCGAGGCATAAAGTAACTGCCCGCAGAGGAAAATAGGATGATTTTGCGCCATGCTCTTGGCATGGCGCAGGATAATGCATATAATACTTGCGAACGCCGTTGGCACAAGGAGGACTAGTGCAGTGAATACACCGTTAAATAAGAAGCGTGAGCCCATTCCTGACACCGGACTGCGCATTTTGCGCACGCGCCGGCAAACCATGCATTATAAAGATCTAGTCAACGAGATTGTCGTAGAACGTGGCGAAGAGCAACTTAGCACGCCCGAGCACCTCGCCCATGTCCTCACCCAAATCAATCTCGATGCCCGTTTTGTGCATATGGGCAAGGGCTACTGGGGGCTGCGCGATTGGGCGGGTGGTCAGCAAAAGTATACTCCGGTCATAATCCCAGGTGAGGGCGACTACCAGCCTAAGCCAGGCGACTATATTTTTGTGGAGGACGACGATACCGACGACGAGAGCGAGCTCCTTATCCCCGTTCCCGATGAGGAAGAAGAAGTCTTTCCCGAAGAAGAAAGCGAACCGCTAGGGAGCGACGATGAAGACGACGATGACGACGAATAACCGGGCACAGCCCGGCTTTTCAACTTTATAGGCAGGGGGGATGTAGCATGGCTAAATTTGTCTTTGTTACCGGAGGCGTCGTTTCAGGGTTAGGTAAGGGGATAACGGCAGCGTCACTAGGGCGTCTACTAAAGGCGCGAGGGTACACGGTGAGCGTGCTCAAGTTCGACCCCTACATCAATGTTGACCCTGGGACGATGAGCCCCTACCAGCACGGCGAAGTTTTTGTCACAGAAGACGGGGCAGAGACCGATTTAGATTTAGGTCACTACGAGCGCTTTATGGACATTAATCTCTCCACGAACAACAATGTCACCGCCGGCAAGATCTACAAGTCCGTGATCGACAAAGAGCGCCGCGGCGACTACTTGGGAGGCACGGTGCAGGTTATCCCCCATATTACTAACGAGATAAAAGAGCGCATGCAGCGGGTGGCTAGAGAGACCAATGCGGAAGTGATGGTTGTAGAAATAGGGGGCACCGTAGGCGACATTGAGTCGCTGCCCTTTCTCGAAGCCATTAGGCAGATGCGCCGCGACCTAGGCCGCGAAAATGTCCTCTACATGCATGTCACCTTAGTGCCGTCTTTGCGCCGCGGGGGCGAGCTTAAGACTAAGCCCACGCAGCACAGCGTCAAAGAACTGCGCAGCCTAGGTATTCAACCCAATGTCATTATCTGTCGTACCGAGGAACCACTCTCGGTCGAAATACGCGCCAAGATCGCTCTCTTCTGCGACATTGACCCTGCGGCGATCATCGAAAATGTTGACGTCGCCTCTATCTACGAAGTGCCGCTCATGCTTGAGCGCCAGCGCCTTGACGAGCTGGTTATCGAGCGCTTAGGTCTTCCACCTAGTCAGCCAGACCTTAAAGAATGGCGGCAGCTGGTGGCCGAGATGGCCTCGCGAGTTAAGGTCGTAAAAGTAGCCTTAGTGGGCAAGTACGTCTCTTATACCGACGCCTACTTGAGCGTGGTCGAAGCTTTGCATCACGCTGGATTTGCTGCGGCCGTGAAGATAGAAGTAGTGTGGGTCAAGGTCGAAGATATAGAAGAAAAGGGCGCGGAGCACTTTCTTAAGGGTGTCGATGCCGTGGTAGTGCCCGGGGGCTTTGGCCACCGCGGGGTCTTAGGCAAAATTCTCGCTGCGCGCTACGCTAGAGAACAAAGGTTACCCTACTTGGGGCTGTGTCTCGGCATGCAAGTAGCTGTTATCGAGTATGCTCGCCATGTCTGTGGGTGGGAGGACGCCGACAGCGCCGAGTTTAGAGACTGCGCGTACCCCGTCATCGACCTGCTGCCAGAGCAAAAAAACATTGAAGACCTAGGTGGCACCATGCGTTTAGGCTCCTACCCCTGCAGTGTGGTCAAAGGCACCAAGGCCCATGCCGCCTATGGTCAAGAGCTTATCGATGAGCGCCATCGTCACCGCTTTGAGTTTAACAACCACTATCGCGAGCCCTTGCTGGCAGCTGGCTTAGTAATATCTGGAACATCGCCCGATGGACGCTTGGTAGAGATAGTCGAAGACCCCAGCCACCCGTTCTTCGTGGGCGTGCAATTTCACCCTGAGTTTAAGTCGCGGCCCAACCGTCCTCATCCACTTTTTCACGCCTTAGTTTCCGCCGCGCTAGAGCCCAAGTAAGGCCAGTTATGAATCATTACTTTAGTCAAGATCCAAGCAGTCGGCACGACATAAAAGAAATCGAGGCTACCCTACTGGGGCACAAGTTGCGGTTTCTTACTGACAGCGGTGTTTTTTCTAAAGACGGGGTCGATTTCGGCACGAGACTGCTCCTGCAGACTGTCGTCATCCCGCCCGGTTCATCCGTACTTGATCTTGGCTGTGGCTATGGTGCGCTCGGCATTACGGCGGCCCTGCTTAACCCCACCGGTCATACCACCCTGGTCGATGTTAACTTGCGCGCACTCGACTTGGCGCGTCTTAACGCCCAAAAAAACGGCGCCCACCATGTCAGCGTAGTGCAGAGCGACGGCATCTCGGCGCTCACCGGGCAGAAATTTGCGGTGGTGCTCACTAACCCACCCATTCGCGCCGGCAAAGACGTTGTTTTTTCTTTTTACAGCGGCGCGCGTACGGTATTAGACAGTGCCGGCAGCTTGTGGGTCGTCATTCAAAAGAAGCAGGGCGCCCCCTCCACCGAAAAGAAACTGCGCGAGCTCTTTAACTCTGTTACCCTAGTTAATCGCTCCAAAGGCTATCACATTTACCAAGCCACTAAAACACCTACAACACCATAATAAAAACAGGCTGACCCAAGCAACTTGGTCAGCCCGTTTCCCATTTCCCGCTACTCACTGCCACTTCCTGCCGTGGGCTGGGAGACGATTTCAACCACAGAGGCACAGAGGCGTGGAAAAGAGAGGAACAAGGAACGAATTTAATAGCCTAGTTTAACTCTTTCTTTCTCTGTGACCTCTGTGTACTCTGTGGTAAAAAACGTGCTTTACTCTCTCTAACTTCTAATTTCCAACCTCTAACCTCTAGTTATGTGCTCTGTGGTAAAAAACGTGCCTTCCCCTCTCCTGCCTCTTATCTCCTGCCTCCTGCCTCTTGAATCTATTTTCCTGCTGTTGCTATATACACGACAAACTCGTTCTCTCCGTCAAAACCAAGCAGCGCATTTACCTCATCGTCATTAAAGGCAGCGATGGCGCAAACCCCAGCCCCAAGTGCGGTGGCTGCCAAGTAGAGGTTTTGGCAAATGTGCCCCGCGTCAAGATGCATGTAGCGGTAGCCGCGCTCGCCGTAGCGCCACTCCATGCGGTAGGCATCTGCCGCCCAGAAGAAAGTCACGGCCGAGGTACCCACAAAGGGCTGTTCTAGACAAGCCTGGCTCAGTTTGTGGCCCCAACCGTCTCCCTCTGCCAGGAAAAGAAGTTCATGGCTAAGCGCTTGGTACTGGTAGATGCCTGGGGTTAGCCCAGAAACCCTATTGACCAAGAGGTATGTTTCAAAGGGATGGCGCGCTCCCGCTGAGGGCACCGTGCGCAGCGTGGCGGGGCGACTGGTCACTTTCTTCACGCCCTGGGTTGTCCAGAGCAGGTAGGTCAGTTCTTCTAAAGTCAGGGGGGTCTCGCTGTACTTGCGTAGGCTAGAGCGGCTCTCGATGATCTCTCGCAAGTCGACCTGTAGCGAGGGCAAGGCCTCGACTTTAGGCAGGGTAATCCGCGCCAGCACGGGGCGCGTAACGCGCTCTAGGGGAGGCTGTGGCAGCTCCTTCACCTGGTCAGATTCTTTCGCATATTGGTACTTGGTCTTCTCCATAAACTCGCGGCCAGCTACACTGCGAAAACGTTCCATAAGTGCATCCCCCTTATTCTTCGTTAGACGAATCTATTATATCATGACAGGCAAAACCTGCAATTCTTACTTGGCCTGGCCGTGGCTCTTGCTGCCGGCGCGGCAGGTTAAAGAGGCGCCATTGGCGAAGTAGTTAGCACATAAAGAGTAAAGGAAGGTGCTGTTTTCTGTGAAAGCGACGATTAGACTGCGCATGAGCCTGCATGATGCTCATTACGGCGGCAACTTAGTGGATGGGGCGCGAGTGCTCGCCCTGTTTGGCGATATAGCCACCGAGCTACTTATTCGCCATGATGGCGATGAGGGGCTCTTTGTCGCCTACGACATGGTGGAGTTTAAAGCCCCCACCTATGCCGGCGACTACTTAGAAGTGGAGGGCGAGATTACCTCTGTCGGCAAGACTTCGCGCAAAATGAGCTTTGCGGCCTACAAAGTCATCGCGGCACTAAATGACCCAGCACGGCCAACGGCAGCCGACGTCTTGCCCGAGCCACTACTGGTGTGTCGCGCTACGGGTACCTGTGTCGTGCCCTTAGATAAGCAGCGTCGCCTCGCTACTGTGTAAAACATTAAGGCAAGGGAGGTAGAACCTTGGACAAACTTATCATAACAGCAGCCATAGTGGGCGCCGAGTTAACCCGCGCCGAGCAGCCCCACTTACCACTTACTCCGTCTGAGCTAGCCGAGGCCGCCTACGAGTGCTACCAGCAGGGGGCGTCTATTGTGCACCTTCATGTGCGCGACAAAGACGGCGCACCCTCGCAAGATAGTGCTTTGTTTGCCGAGACCATGCGGCTTATTAAAGAGAAGTGCGACATTATCGTGCAGTTCTCTACGGGGGGTGCTACGGGCACACCTGTCGAGGCGCGTATAGCGCCCCTAGCCCTCCGCCCCGAGATGGCTACTTTGACCACGGGTACTGTTAATTTTGGGAACGACGTATTTTTTAACCCCCCGGAGTTCGTAGCGAGCATTGCGCGCGCCATTAAGGAGCATGGCATACGCCCCGAGATTGAAGTTTTTGAAACGGGCATGATTCAAAACGCCTTAGCCTTGGTAAAACAGGGCCTCTTAACTTCCCCGCTCCATTTTGATTTTGTCCTAGGCGTTCCAGGTGCTATGCCGGGCACGGCGAAAAACCTGCTGCACTTGGTCGAGAGCATACCGCAAGACGCTACGTGGATGGTGGCAGGTATCGGCCGCGCGGAGCTGCCACTAGCCACCATCGCCCTAGTGCTAGGCGGTCATGTACGCGTCGGGTTCGAAGACAACATCTACTACAGCCGCGGCGTACTGGCCACTAGCAACGCCCAACTGGTAGCGCGCATCGCCAGAATAGCAGCAGAAATCGGTCGCCCTGTAGCCACCCCTAGCGAAGCCCGCCAGATTTTAGGTATCACCCCTTCCGTCAAGTAGGGAGACGATTCCAACCACAGGGCTTGGATACGATTTCAACCACAGGGCTTGGATACGATTTCAACCACAGAGGCACAGAGGCGTGGAAAAGAGAGGAAGATGGACCGAATTTAATTGCCTAATTTAACTCCTTCTTTCTCTGTGACCTCTGTGTACTCTGTGGTAAAAAAATGCCTTCCCCATCCTGCATCTTAACTCTTGTTTCTTGCCTCTTGAACTCTGAGGCGTGGAAAAGAGAGGAACAAGGAACGAGGCTACTTGTTCACTTGAACTCCTTGTTTCTCTGTGATCTCTGTGCACTCTGTGGTAAAAAAATGCCTTCCCTATCCTGCCTCTTATTTCTTGCTTCTTGCCTCTTGTACTCTGAGGCGTAGAAAAGAGAGGAACATAGAACGACGTCGGCTACTTGATTTAATTCCTTGGTTCTCTCTTTTGTACTCTGTGCTCTCTGTGGTTGATAAACGCACCCTCCTCTCTCTTGCTTCTATCTTCTTGCTTCTATCTTCTTGCTTCTATCTTCCAGTTACTCATTCCACACGTAAGGAGTAGGATAAAATGAGCAATAAACTACGCACCGCAGCGGAGGCCCTAGCCGAGTTGCAGTCTGGCGCCACAATAATGATCGGGGGCTTCTTAGCGGTAGGCACACCCGAAACCCTAGTGGACGAAGTTCTTAACAAGGGCGTCGATGAGTTGACTATCATCGGCAATGACACTAGCTTTCCCGACCGTGGTATTGGCAAGCTAGTAGTGCATAAGCGCGCCAAGAAGGTCATGGTATCGCATGTCGGTACTAACCCCGAGACGGGCCGGCAAATGCACGCCGGCGAGACCGAGGTAGAGCTCGTACCGCAAGGCACCTTAGCAGAGCAGGTTAGAGCAGGGGGAGCCGGCCTAGGCGGTATTCTCACGCCCACGGGCGTGGGTACGGTGGTCGAAGTGGGCAAAGAAAAGATGGTCGTTAACGGCAAGGAGTACTTGCTAGAGCGCGCTTTGCAGGCCGATTTCGCCCTCATCCGGGCGCATAAAGCCGACTCCACAGGTAATCTAGTCTATCGCCGTGCGGCGCGCAATTTTAACCCCCTCATGGCTACCGCCGCCAAAATTGTGGTGGCCGAGGTAGACGAGATTGTACCTGTCGGAGCGATTGACCCCGACGAAGTAGTTACCCCAGGCCTCTTTGTCACTTACTTAGTAAAGAGGGAGGCACCAAGAAGCCATGAGTAAAGATATTAAGCGTGAGCGCATCGCGCGGCGCATCGCCAGCGAACTGACCGACGGCATGGTTGTTAACTTAGGCATTGGGTTGCCCACGCAAGTGGCCAACTACCTGCCGAGCGAGATTAAGGTCTTGTTTCACTCCGAAAACGGCTTTGTGGGGCTAGGCTCCGCGCCTTTGCCCGGGCAAGAAGACCCCGATGTCACTAATGCGGGTGCGCAGCCAGTCACCATTTTGCCGGGGGGTGCCTGCTTTGACAGCTGCATGTCTTTCGCCATTATCCGCGGCGGGCATGTTGACATTACCGTCCTAGGCGCGCTCGAGGTAGATGAAGAAGGCAACCTAGCTAACTGGATGGTGCCAGGCAAGATGGTGCCTGGCATGGGCGGAGCGATGGACCTCACGGTAGGAGCGCGGCGCGTCATCGTCGCTATGGAGCACACCGCTAAGGGCAAATCTAAGATTTTAAAGAAGTGCACCCTGCCCCTTACCGCCAAGCAAGAAGTAGATATGATTGTCACCGAAATGGCCGTGCTCGAAGTAACACCCGCGGGCCTAGTACTAAGGGAAATTGCCCCTGACACCACCATTGAAGAAGTAATCGCCCAAACCGAGGCCACTTTAATTATCAGCGACGTAAAAATAATGGAGGTCTAGCAGATGAAATTCTTTCTTGACACCGCCAACATCAGCGAAATTAAGCGCGCCGTAAAGCTTGGCGTCATTGACGGCATTACCACTAACCCCACCCTTATTGCTAAGGAGGGGCTAGCCTTTCATCCCACCGTACAAGAAATCTGTGCCCTTTGCCCCGGCCCAGTCAGTGCCGAAGCCATTAGCTTAGACGTGCCAGGTATGCTGCGTGAAGCACATGAGCTAGCCGCCCTAGCCCCCAATGTGGTCGTCAAAATCCCCATGACCGCGAACGGGCTCGAGGCCGTAGCCGCTTTAAGCCAGGTCGGCATTAAGACGAATGTCACCCTTATTTTTTCTGCCAACCAAGCACTGCTGGCAGCGCGGGCCGGCGCGACATATGTTTCGCCCTTTGTCGGCCGTTTAGACGACATTTCGGCCCCCGGTATGGAGGTAGTGCACGACATCGCCCATATCTTCCGCTTGCATGGTCTGCCCACCGAAATAATTGCCGCGTCTTTGCGCCACCCGCAACATGTCCATGCCGCAGCTGTGGCCGGGGCACATATAGCCACCGTTCCCTACAAAGTAATCGAGCAAATGATTAACCACCCCCTTACCACCTTAGGAATCGAGCGTTTCTTGGCCGACTGGCAGACAGTTAAAGACAAGAGTTAAGCAGCTATTCGTAATCTATAACTAAGGGGGCTATCTATGGAGCGGGAGCTAGCGCTAGAGTTTGTCAGGGTGACCGAGGCCGCGGCCATTTCCGCGGGACGCCTGATGGGGCGGGGACAAAAAGAGGCAGCGGATGCCGCTGCCGTCGATGCCATGCGTGCCATGCTAGACACGGTGCAAATTAGGGGAACCATAGTTATCGGCGAAGGTGAAATGGACGAGGCCCCCATGCTCTACATCGGCGAAAAAGTTGGCGGGGCCTCGTTTCCAGAAGTAGATATCGCCGTCGACCCCTTAGAGGGGACTAGCCTCGTGGCCAAGGGTCTCCCTAACGCTATTGCCGTACTGGCCGTGGCCGAAAAAGGCGGCCTGCTGCACGCTCCCGACATGTACATGCAGAAACTAGCCGTAGGTAGCGAGGCTAAGGGCTGTATTGACCTTAATGCCCCCCTAAAATACAATCTCGAAAAAGTAGCCCATGCCAAGGGCAAGCGTGTGGCAGACTTGACGGTGGTCATCCTCGACCGCGAGCGCCATGCTTCTATCATTCGCGAGGTGCGCGAAGCAGGTGCCCGCATCAAGCTCATCTCCGATGGGGACGTGGCGCCGGCCGTAGCTACGGCCTTTGGGGACAGCGGCGTCGACATGCTGGTCGGCATTGGCGGCGCGCCGGAAGGGGTCTTAGCAGCGGCAGCTCTAAAGTGTTTGGGCGGCGAAATGCAAGCCCGCCTGATGCCCACCTGCGAGGCCGAGGTTCGCCGTGCCGAGAGCATGGGCTTTAAAGATGTCTCTGCGGTACTCACCTTGCAGGATATTGTTAAAGGCAATGATGTCATTTTTGCGGCCACCGGCATTACCGATGGCGATCTGCTGCGCGGGGTGCGTTACCTAGGCGCTAAGGCCACTACGCATTCCATCGTCATGCGCTCTAAAACTGGCACTGTCCGCCTAGTAGAAGCAACTCACCTACTTGAGAAAAAGGCCTTTCTGCGGCGCGATGTCTAACGGGCAAGTCTGTGGCGCCTTAGCTTTACCTGTGCTGAATTTGCCGCACATCTTCTAGCACCATCTCCCAGCGCTTTTGCCAAGTATGTTCACGCAGCAGGCGCTCTCTGGCCTTAGCCGAGAGTGCCTGTAATTTTTCGGGGTGCGCTAAATGGTCTTTAAGCTTTGTCACTAGCTCAGGCAGAGAATTGTAGCCGACTATTTCTTCACCATAGGTAAAATACTTCTGCATCTCCGCGAACTCCTCGGTGAAAACCGGCGTGCCGCAGGCGACAGCCTCAAAAAGACCCACTTTTACATTGATATACCCTGCTACCGTGCGCGAGAAAGAGAGGTAGGTTCGCCCCGTATTTAGGGCCACCACTTGCTCAGCGCCATTTACTTGGCGGCCGCGGGGTATCAGGCCGCAGTACTTCCAGCCGCGCCCATAGAGCCCGACCTTGAAGTGTTTATCGAGTAGAGCAACTGCCGCTAGGCGGTCGGCGCGCGGGTGGCCGACTATAATGCAATCGTATTTTTTGGGCACTGCGGGTAGCACGCGATGAAAACGCGGCGAGGCGGCAAAGGGCAAAAGCCGTGCTTCGCAGCCAAGGCGCCGGTAGTCCGCGAGCGAAACTTCAGCATTAGTATAGAAAAGATCGAAGTAGGGCGCGTAATGCGCGCCTTGCGAGGGAAAGACGTCGGGGTCTGATAGCGAAATGCCCACCGTGGTAATCCCCGCTTGCTTAAGCTCAGCATGCATTTCGCGCGAGAAACTCATGCCGCCCGAATTACATACGACGACCTCGGGCTGGTAATCGCCAATAGCAGCCCGCACCGCCTCATCATGCAGCCAATTAACGCCTCCGTGCTCTGGCGAGGGGCTTTTTTTCACCCAAGGAGAATTTTTGCCAGAATAAAGCTGGGTATCGATGGCTTTTAGAGCACATACTTCGTGTAAGTCCTTAACCATTAAAGAAACAATGTCGTTTTCGCCCATCCAGTAGCTTCCAAAATGTAATACTCTCATCTCTACCACCTCACTATGAGCATAGCATAACTCAAGTAGGCCATGCATAGACAGTGTAGCTTTGGCGAAAGATACAAGAGAACTTGCCCTCCCAAAAGGAGAGGTGGACATTTTGTCAGCATACAGTTCCTACTGTCGTCAAGTTTTGGCCACAACGCTCTTTGTCGCCCTGTTAAGCATCCTGCCGTTCCCTGCGGGGGCCCCCACGTACCAGATCGCCTACCTCGTGTCCGCAAATGAAGAGAAACAAGGCGGCGCACCCGAGCAAGTAGTCGAGACGCCTAAAGTCGAGGCACCAGAAGCACCAGAGACACCAAAAGTAGCAGAGGTACCAGAAACACCAGAAGCACCAGAAGCGCCAGAAGCACCAGTACCGCAAGAAGTAACTTCTGCCACAGCCGTCGGTGGGCCAGCGCCTAAGGCGCATGTAGTCAGAGCGGGCGAGACGCTATCCTGTATCGCTTCTCGTTACCAGCTGAGCGTGGGGCGCCTAGCGGACCTTAATGCCCTTACGAATCCCCACCGGCTAAGCATTGGGCAAAGAATTTTGCTTTCTGAGCTACCCGCGCCGCCGCGGCAGCATCAGGTGCGTAGCGGTGAGAACTTGTGGGTGGTAGCTGGGCGGTACGGTGTCAGCGTCACAAGTATTATTGAGCTCAATAGTCTAAAATCACCAGATCAACTAAGAGTCGGGCAAGTTCTCCTCATCCCCAAGACCGCAAGCACCCTCAGGGCGTCGCGCAGTAGTCTAAATGCGGCAGGCATGATCTGGCCGGTCCTAGGGCGCATAACCAGCCGTTTTGGTCCCCGCTGGGGTACAATCCACCAGGGCCTAGACATAGCGGCGCCGACCGGCACCGAGATTGTGGCGGCTCGGGCAGGCCGAGTGGTTTTAGCTGGTTGGTGGGGCGGCTATGGCAAGTGCGTCCTTATCTACCATGGTAGTGGTATGCACACACTTTACGCCCACGCCTCTAGGCTTCTCGTCACAGAAGGGGATCGAGTGGTGCAGGGTGAGGCCATAGCGAAAATAGGTAGTACCGGCAATTCCACAGGCCCCCACCTACACTTTGAAGTGCGCATCAACGACGACTTCCGCGACCCGCTAAATTTCTTGCCAGAACGCTAAGACAGGCAGCCGAGGCTGTCTGTTTTAGTTCATTAAGGTATAATGGCAGAGAGAGAAGTGAGGGGGGCGTTTGCCTGTCGTACTTAGTTTATGCCGATGCCCGAGGTCGAGTTTACGAAGACCTAGAATACAGGGCGGTGTTGCGCACTGGCGATAGGTTGCTCGTGCCAGAGGACGAAGAATTAATGCCAATGCCTAGCGGGGGGAGCCTAGTAGTCTTGCCGGGTAGGGCGCCCATCGCGCTAAATGCCAAGGGGCAGATGTTGCGCTACCCTAGGCACGGCGCGCAAGCAGTCGCGGCCCTTCTGCCACAGGGCTACTTAAGGTTGCTTTTGCCTGGTTACAGTCGCACCCAAGACCGTTTGCCCCTCTTTGGTTATACCGGAGTAGCCTGGCGTGACGGGCAGTTCTTTGTGGCGGCGCGGGCGGTCGCCAGCACAGCTGACTTAGCGCGGTGGGCGCCCGCTAGCTTTAACACCACTCTGCTCGCCGAGCTCGTAGAGGTTAGGCGCGCGGAGCTAGGCAAGAACCGTGTACTAGAGCAGTTAATCCACTGCTCGCTTCACTATGGCTGTTTTACAGCGCAAAACATCATCTACCGCCGTTTAGAAGGGGCCTTGCCCATCTCGCCTCACTGCAATGCTAGCTGCGTGGGCTGTATTTCGCTGCAGTCCTCAGAGTGTTGCCCTGCGCCGCAAAACCGTATTAGTTTTGTGCCCACTAAGGACGAAGGAGTGCGACTAGCAGTCGCACATCTCTCTGGCGGTGGGGACATGGTCAGTTTTGGGCAGGGCTGCGAAGGCGAGCCCCTCTTGCAGGCCGAGCTCGCGGCCGACATCATTCGCGGTGTGCGCGGCGAAACGAAAGAGGGCCGCATAAATGCCAATACCAATGCCGGCTACTTGGCCGGAGTAAAAAAAGTAGTCGATGCCGGTATAGACTCCCTGCGGGTCAGCCTTAACTCCGTGCGTCAAGAGTCCTACGACCCCTACTACCGCCCCGCGGGGTATACTCTTGCCGACGTAGTAAAGTCTATCCATTACGCGCGCGAGCATGGGGTGTATGTCGCGCTCAATCTTTTGTCTATGCCCGGAGTAACCGATAGAGAAGAAGAAGTAGCGGCACTCCTCGCCTTTTTAACCGCGACGAAGGTCAACCAAGTGCAGTTTCGCAATCTCAACCTCGACCCCGACCACTACCTCGCCGTGCAGCCACGCGCACAGGGCGAAATTATCGGCATGGTGGCGTTAGCCGAGTCCGTGCAGGCGCTAGGCGTTAGCGTGCGCTAGCCCCCTCTGTCGGCATCCTCTGTCGTTAAATTATTCCATAGAAAATCTTTACATATAAAAGAGTCTAAGGAACTAGTTATGCAAGCAGCATAGTGCCAGCTTCCTCTCTTTTCCACTCCTCTGTGTACTTTGTGGTTGAAACCGTGCCTCTGCGGCATCGGGGGCGGCAGTCTGTACCATAGAACCCTTCACGGCTATATGCTGCTCTCTCCCTTGCTGCTAGCTTGGGAGGGGGGTTTTCTTTAGGGCCAAAAATCATCATGCGCTGCCACTAAACTAACTTGCCATCCCTCATGCGCAATTGTCTACCGCACCGTTCTGCCAAGTCTAGGTTGTGTGTAACGAGCAGAAGCGTTTTGTCGGTGCTTACTAACTCTATCAGGAGACTAAAAATATCTTCGCCGGCTTGCGCATCCAGAGATCCCGTCGGTTCATCGGCCAAAATTACTTGGGGATCACTCACTAAGGCCCTGGCTATCGCTACCCTTTGGCGTTGGCCGCCTGATAGTCGGCGGGCCTGTTGATGAGCTTTGTCCTCCAAGCCTACTCTTGACAGAGCTGCCTGTACACGCCGCCTACGTTCGCTTCGCCCCAATCTGTCCGGACCGTAAATTAAGGGGATCTCTGCATTTTCTATCGCCGTATAGTCTTCTATTAATGCGAAGTCCTGCACAATGTACCCAAAAAATTTACTGCGATGGGCAGCGCGCTGCGTGCTCAAAAGCTGCTTAGCATTTTGACCCGCGATAAGTAGCTCGCCAGAGTCAGGAGTTGTGATAAGTCCAATCATGTTAAGAAGGGTAGTTTTGCCGCAACCTGATGCGCCAACAATGGCTACACTCTCTCCACGATGTATCTCGAGCGAAACGCCCCTTACGGCATGCGTTACGCTGGGGCCGCGACGAAAGTCCTTGTGCAAGGACAGGCAGGTAATTAAGCTCATAACTAGTCACCCCTCAAATGTAAAAAAATATCGGACTTTCGCAATTTAATTATCGGTACAACAGCGATTATTGACACCAATCCTCCAAGCAGCGGGATTGCACCGAACAGCTGTGCCCAAGGAGCCTGATACATGGATCTAAGGAGAATTGAGGCTAGCAACAATGGTGGCCCTACCAGCAAAGTGATATAGATGAAAACCCTAGCGTATAAGTGCCACAAGCGTGCGCCAGACAATAGGTGAATAGCATATTCCGACATATGGTTTTCTAACAGCAAGACTATGTTTACCACAATGCCCACTAGTACATAGGCCGAGGTGATCGCAAAAAAGACAAGGAAAAATACGGCACCATAGAACGCTCCGCCGTGGTGCTGTTGCGAATAGTCATTCAATTCGATGGGATGTAAGGCCACACCAGTCATTTCTCGAACGCCCGACACAAAGTACAGGAGATCTGCTCCAGATGGCCTTATTAAAGATGTATTCACCAAGATCTCGTCAAAGTGATGATAGCCCACGTAGAAAAAGCCCATTATAGATTCTGCGCTTGTCAGGATTACCAGGGAATTATCCAAGGTTTGTGGGGTTCCACGCGCTATGTAGTTAGCGTCTCGAGGCAGTCGATGGTGCACTAGGATATCCTTCGTGTTCCTTTCGCCAAAACTTACATAATCTCCTACTCGCAATGAGCCAACATTGTTTCCGATAAGCGCTACGGGTCCGGCGGGTATACTATCGTGGCCCTTTAATTGTAATAATTCTGAGAATGCCCCTACGCCAACTACCACCGCCAAATCTGGATGCTCCCGCAATTTAATCGAGGATACAACCGAGTAAGCCCTCAGATTCTCATCAAGCGCGCTAGATAGCCATCTCGCACCATCTGGCGTTACGCTCCGACGAACGAAAGTTCCTAAAGTCTGGGAAAAAAAGACCATGCGGTTATCCGCCATGCTCTCAGCAATCCTAATATGGCGCGAAGAAGTGATCGCGCTCTGAGCAACAATCGGCAGGAACAACAAAACCACGACTAGTTGAATAGCAAAGAAAACAAAGACTACTGGCCTTCGCCTAACATCTCTAAGAGCAAAAGCGAATTGCGTCATCATATTCCCCCAATATCCATGGTCCGAACCCTCTGGGCTAAGAAGGCGATGCACCAAAGGGCAAGGCTAGCGATGATGGTAACGGCAATTGACAATGGCGCAACCCATGTCGGCAAAAAGGCGAGATTGAAGCCGTCACTCAGGCGAAAGGTAACTGCGTACAACCCTGCGCCGAGCAGCGCCCCTAGACAGATAGGACCCAGACCACAGAAGAGCACTTTTGCTAGGAGCCTACTTCTCGTAGCGCCAAATCGTACATGAATGGCGAAGTGATTCCTATAGCGTGACAATAGGACGAAGTTTGCCAGAAAGATATTAAAGAACATAAATACCAGCCCCGCTACTACCATTGCATACAGTGGGTTGAACATTCTGCGCCGAGCGACTCCTTCATCCGGCTTCGCGGCTACAACTTGAGTACCATATCCTCGGCCTTGTAGTAAGGCCATCACATCCGCAACAAGGTGCGAGTCTTTGCTGAAGTACCATGTTCCCAGCAGGCTGGAACTATGCAACAAACTGACCACGAATGAACGCTGGTCAGAAAAAAAGGGATGCTCTCGGCCATATACCCCTCTTACTTGCATCATCTTACCTTCAACCATCGTAATCCCCTGTTGAGTCATATGGTGCAAGGGGGATTCATAGCGAACTAAGGCCATGGGAAGGCCACTATAAAAGTCACCCCTGCCAAAGTATTCACCTTGCGCTAGTGGATACCCCGCAAAGTGCCCCGTCGGGTCATATACCGCCAAGCCAAAGTCTAAGCCTTCCAGGACTAGGACTGTGTCTGATGCCGCTAAAATGCGCGCCACTTCACTGAGGGTACTTTCCACCTCATGCAGTTGCGAAGGGGGAGCATGCCTTCTGACACGGACAGCAACTGCTTCTTCTGGCAACCCATATGGCATACTGAGTGCCTGCCTGAGAAGAATAAGTTGTATGGCGGTGAAGCTCGTAAAAACAGTAATGGCACAGGAAAGAAATAGAGTGGCGAAAACGATTACCCACCCATGCCTCCACGCCACCATGGACCTACTCTGTCCTTTCATCCACAGTCTCGACCTGGTTCTCAGGGGAGACATTCACCCACTTCCCCGACCCAAAGGGGACCCAATCAAACCCATAATTAAATGTCACTGCCGGGGCCCATGGATTAAGGGTGTCCAAATATCTCATGCTCACGCTGAGGATAGAGCCATCTTCAGCGCTTTGGCCAAAGGGCGTGAAAGCCCATTGTTCACCAACGAGCCCATTACGATACACAAAGAACCCGCGAGCAGCATGATGCCCATTCTCAATATAGGCTGGTTGGCATTGGACATAACCATCAAAGAAAAGCTGGCTCGCACTCTCAGTGGAAGTTGCGAAATTGGGCCAACTAGCAACCCCTGATAGAGCAAAGATACTGACGGCGACCAGAGCCAACATAGTAATGCCTAAACTTTTATTTACAACATAACCGGCCCGATACAACATAGCATTCACCCTTTCTCCATTTCGGCTTTGCCATCAATCAATCAGCACCTACACATTGTCACGCAAAACATATAACGTAGTATTCTCCTACCCCTTCTTTATAAAAAATCCTGTCTAGCAAGCAGGAATATTTTCCTGATTTTGAGTAAATATTAGCATGCTATTCCATTAACGTCAACTATTTGGCGAATTTATAGCAAAGGGACGTCAGACTGTGTGAAAAGGACCTAAGTTAGAAGCAAGAAACAGGAAGCAAGAAACAGGAAGCAAGAAACAGGAAGCAAGAGACAAGAGAGAAGAAGTAACGTTTGCGTGTGCTAGACGCATTGGTTGATTCGCTTGATCTTAGGAAACTCGGGTTTCCCGAGCCTTCGGCCATAGGCAGACCCTCCTATGCGGCCAATGACCTTTTGAAGTTGTACCTTTATGGCTACTTGCACGGCA